>NZ_ASSJ01000018.1 GCF_000473895.1 Rubidibacter lacunae KORDI 51-2
TTTGGTACTGAGACTGGTGCCGGTATCGCGCTGCTGTTCGAAATCTGTGCGGTTGGCATGAGCCTGATTGGCTTGATTGGCTGGAAGCTGTCACACCGTTTGCAGGCTGAGCTAAGAACCCACGATGACCCCGCGAGATCGCGACAGGTGTAAGGCTGATTTCTATTTGTCTCGGTTGAGAAAAGCTCTTAAGCACAATCTAGCAGATTGCGGAAGGTCATAACGCCCAAAAGTTTTTCATATCGTCTAACATGGTCGGAGTTGTATTTGATAGTGACTCCTAACAAGGGCAGTTTCAGTACGAACGGCCACACTGCAATTTGGCGAAAATACGTTTATGAAAGACCTCAATACCCAAAGCACCATCGAATTACTGAACCAGATTATGGAGTTTGAGCTAGCAGGAGTAGTGCGCTATACTCACTACTCGCTAATGGTGACTGGGCCGAATCGGATTCCGATTGTGGACTTTTTCAAAGCGCAGGCCAGTGAATCGCTGATACATGCCCAGGAAGCGGGCGAAATTATTACAGGTTTAGAGGGGCATCCGAGGCAACGCATCGCCAAGATCGAAGAAACCAATCGCCATGCCGTCAAAGATCTTCTACAAGAAAGTCTCAATCACGAGCAGCAAGCGCTTAACATGTATAAAAAGCTGCTGGGTGTGGTCGAAAATGCCAGCATTTATTTAGAAGAATATTCCCGCACCAAAATCGGCCAGGAAGAAATGCACAACCTGGAAATTAAGAAGATGCTGCGTGACTTTAGCTGAAGTACTTTGCGTGAGCGGAAGCAGCGGAGCAGAGCGGTAGCCCTACTACACGCATTCTTCCCACTCTTACTCATACCCTCCCAATCTCCCTTGCACTAATCTATTTATCCTTCTAAACATGCTCTTAAACACCGCAGACCAAATCGCTTTGACTGCTCGGAAGCTGACCTTAGCCTATGACGGCAATGTGATTATTCAAGGGCTAGAATTGGCAATTCCTAAGGGTCAAATCACGACACTGGTGGGGTCAAACGGCTGCGGTAAGTCTACGCTGCTGCGGGGCATGGCGCGGTTGCTAAAGCCGCAGGGAGGAACGGTTTATCTAGAAGGGGATGCGATCGCACATTTGCCCACCAAAGAACTAGCCAAGCGACTAGGCATCCTGCCCCAAAGTCCATCTGCACCAGAAGGATTAACGGTACGAGAACTAGTAGCGCAGGGTCGCTATCCCCACCAGAACTGGCTGCAACAGTGGTCGCGGGAAGATGAGCTGAAGTTGGAAGGTGCGATCTCAACCACTCACTTGGAAAAGTTTGCCAATCGTCCCCTCGATACGTTATCGGGTGGGCAGCGACAGCGAGCCTGGATTGCGATGGCGCTGGCGCAGGATACGGAGACGCTGCTGCTGGATGAACCAACGACCTATTTGGATTTGGCGCACCAAATTGAGGTGCTCGACCTGCTATATCACTTGAATCGGGATGCAGGTCGCACCATCGTTATGGTGCTGCACGATTTGAATATGGCCTGCCGCTACAGCCATCATTTGGCAGCTTTGCAGAATGGGGCAGTGCTGGCTCAAGGACGACCCGCAGAGGTGGTGACAGAATCTTTGGTACAGCAGGTGTTTGGCTTACACAGCCGCATTATTCCTGACCCTATTTCGGGGACGCCGCTCTGTGTGCCGATTAGTCAATTTATCGAGGGCTAATAGACTTGATATGAAACACAACTGAAAATCGCTGTTTACGGCGCTACCGTATGATGAAATTCCTCTGACTGGCAAAACGTTCCTCCTGGGTTGTAACATTGGAGATCGCTCTGTTAAACATTGCAGTGATTGTTCTGACGGAAGAACTGCGACATCGATTGTCCGCTTACCATCCGCCCTCCATTGATGCACCAACGCCTGCACTGGTTTATCCTTAATTATCCGTCTCGCCAGGCCGGATTCGGAAGAATGAAGTGAACCTGACTGCACCCGAAAAAGCCGCCTTCGTGAATGCTGTTTACACATTAAAAACAACAGTGCCAGAAGGCAGTGCCCTCAGCATTTATGACCAGCTTGTTCTTCAGCATGTTATGACGATGGGATTCCGTTGGCGTTCGGGAGCAACGGGACCAGCTCAAGGCAATCCAGCTCATGGACAACCCGCTTTGCTGCCCTTGATCGCCAATCTTGTGATGCCTATCCCATTCCGCAACGTGCGATTGATGAGTTATTTCGCTTTGATCATTATGAGATTTTTAATGCGCTAATTGAAGGAGCGCTGGTTTTAGATGCAAAACAGCAGTATGTCCTGGGATGGGCAATCCACGCCTACGCTCATTCCGTAATTGGAGGAAGCGTAGTCGATCCCAAAGATCCTGTGCTTCAAACCAAAATTCTCGGCACAATGGACAGCATTCCCAGTTCTCCCTACGACCCATTTTTTTGGCTCAACCATGCCAATGTTGATCGCCTCTGGGCAGAATGGCAAGACCAGGGACACACAGGTGAAACTTTTTATCCATCTGACGGCATGCCATTTGGCCATAATCTGCACGACCCAATGTGGCCCTGGGATAGAGGACTATCCACACCTGGAGAGTATGGATCGGGAAATTTGCGATCGCTGCTCCTCGTTACTGATTCAGCGGTAATACCAGCCGATGTTTTAGACTACAGGCAGTTGGGCTATACCTATGACACGATCGAGAGAGCTATTAGCAGAAAGTCCGGATAACAAAGAAAAAAGTCCGGTTTACAAAGATGGCGATCGCTCATAACCTCTATGATTTTCTCACCTCCTAAATAAGAATGATTCTTGTTAGATAGATTAACGGTGGGTGAGTGAGGCATGACAAAACTGACACGTGGCACGTCTTTGGCAATCTGGATCGGAGTGATTCCGATCGGAATTTCTGCGTTGTTTGTGCTATTGCCAATCCGGCCCGCAGTAGCAGAGGACATTAAGCCTCAATCCAGGTTAAATTCTCTTGCTTCCGGCATCTCTCCTCACCTTGAAGCTGCTGATTTGCCTCTGGAAGAGGTCGGATCGAGTTCAGTTGATGCCACTCAAAGGAGTGAACTGGAGTCAGCCGCAACGACTGTAGATGAGTGGATCGAGCAAATTGCTCGGGCTGATTTAGTCGAGATTACTGGCATCCGAGTTGAAGAAGTCGAAGAAGGTGTCACGCTCCAGCTTGAAACGACTGGCGAGTTGTCGGCACCCACAACGTCGATTACTGGCAATGCTGCGATCGCAGATATCTCCAATGCGGTTTTGAATTTGCCGGACGGCGAAGACTTCTTTGCTGGCGATCCAGCCGAAGGGATCGTGCTGATCAACGTAACGAATTTGCCAGACAATCAGGTGCGGATCGCGATCACGGGCACGGATGCCCCGCCCACCCTCAACATCACAACTGTCGCTACTGGACTCACAGTGAGTGTTACTCCTGGTGATTCAACGGCTCAAACCCCAGAAGACGACTCTATTCAGATTAGTGTCACTGGCGAGCAAACTGATGATGATTACTTTTTGCCCAATGCCAGCACGGCCACTCGCACGGACACCCCGATTTTAGATGTTCCGGCCTCCATTCAGGTGGTTCCCCGTAAGGTATTAGAAGATCAGCAAGTGACGCGCCTAGATGAAGCATTGAATAACGTAAGTGGCGTGACATCGGGCGGTACGTTTGGCAACACCTCGCTTGACTTTAACATTCGAGGGTTTGATGCCCCCACGCTGCGTAATGGGTTCAGAGAGTTTGGTGGATTCACTGGGGCCAGTCCCACGATTACTAATCTGGAAAGGGTCGAGGTCTTGAAAGGGCCAGCCTCTATTCTCTATGGAGAAATTCAGCCCGGAGGTGTGATCAACCTGGTGACGGAACAGCCGCTGGCTGAACCGCTTTATCGACTGGAACTGGATGTGGGCAATCGAGGTGTGTTTCAACCCCAGATAGACCTCACTGGCCCCCTGAATGCAGAGGGAAGCGTATTGTATCGGCTGAATGCATCCTACTTTCATGATAATGGATTCACAAATTATGAGCAGGATACAGAACGGGCTTTTGTTGCCCCGGTGTTAGCAGTGAAATTTGGCGATCGCACCGACCTAACTCTCAGTGTTGAATATACCAATGAGAAGCTTCCGTTTGATAATGGTTTAGTTGCCTTTGGCGATGGTGTGATTGATATCCCTTTCGATCGGATTACTGGCGAACCTGACGACTTTGTGGATAATGAGTCGCTGCGGCTGGGCTATGAGCTGGAGCATCGCTTTAACGATAGCTGGCGGATCCGCAACGCCTTTGAATATTCCAATCGAGATTTGCTAGATGTGGGATTTATTCCCTTGGAATTTGATGAGGCAACCGGAATTCTGACGCGTTTTCCAGCACGGCAAGATTTAGACATAGAAAACTTTTCGCTCCAAACGAATATTGTTGGCGAATTTGCTACAGGTTCGGTTGACCATACGCTCTTGTTTGGGGTCGATCTAAATCGAACTGAAGATAGAGAGAGCGCAGGCTTCGATCTTTTCAGCCCATCCTTTCTCGATCTATTTAATCCCCAGTATGGGTTAGCACCTGAGATTGGAAATAACTTGCCTCTATTTAGCGATACGGACATTCAAAGCGATCGGCTTGGGGTTTATCTGCAAAATCAAATCGAGCTTTTGGATGGCTTAATTCTATTAGCAGGAATTCGGTACGACACCGTAGAACAGATAACAACGAGTAAACCAAGTCTTTCTGCTCCATTTGAGTCAGAAACCACTCGCAATGATGATGCCTGGACACCTCGAGTTGGGATTGTCTATCAACCAGTTGAATTTCTGTCTCTGTTCGCTAGCTATTCTCAGTCGTTTACACCCAGCCTTGACACAACCAGCAGTGGCGATCCACTGGAACCAGAGCGCGGCGAAGGATTTGAATTAGGTGTCAAAGCTGAATTTTTAGATGGCAATTTGTTTGCAAACCTGGCCTATTTTGACATTACTCGGCAGAATGTGGCGACTCAAGATCCACTCGATCCATTTGCGCTGGTGGCAACGGGCAAGCAGCGCAGTCGAGGGATTGAACTAGACGTGGTAGGAGAAATTTCACCAGGATGGAATGTGATTGCCTCCTATGCTTATATTGACGCGGAAGTAACAGAAGACAACCTGATTCCAGTTGGAAATCGACTGTTTAATGTGCCTGAACATAGCGCTAGCTTGTGGACAACCTATGAGATTCAGCGCGGGAATTTGCAAGGGCTAGGATTTGGACTGGGATTTAATTTTTTGGGAGAACGGGAGGGAGATTTAAACAATAGTTTTCAGGTCGATGATTTTTTCTTGACCAATGCTGCGATTTTCTATCGGCGTGACAATTGGCGATTCGCACTCAATGCCAAAAATATCTTCGATATTGATTACATTGCATCCACAAACAATAGCAGAACCAATGCGATTGAACCCGGCGCCCCATTTACTATTATTGGTTCTGTTGCAGTGGAGTTCTGATGCCGTTTGATTGGGAGTTGAGCGAGCTGTGAAGAGAGTTGCATCGATACGACTGTTGCCGTGGATAGCGTTGACCGTGGTGGCGATTTCCGCCTGCCAGGGGAGAGCTGACCAGGCAACGGTCAATTCTTCTTCTTCACCCCAGAGCGAAGCCCAAACCGACTGCCAAACCATTCAGCATGAATTAGGCGAAACTGAGGTTTGCGGTCAGCCTCAAAAAGTTGTGGTTTTGGGGCCTCATCTGTTAGAATCCCTGCTGGCTCTGGGTGTGCAACCGATCGCATTTGCTGACATTGAGGTGGGAGGTAGAAGAGACTATGATAATCCCAGTCAACAGATTCCTTATCTTGGACGCTATATTACTCAAACCGTAGTAAATGTAGGCACGGCTGCAAACCCATCATTAGAATCGATTCTCAAGGTTCAGCCCGACCTGATTTTAGGAACAGAGTGGAATGCGAGCGAATATGAAACCTTGTCCAACATCGCACCCACCTTACTGTTTGAATGGGCCGAGCCGGAGATAGCATTGAGGGCAATCGCCCAAGCCGTCAATCGCACCGAGCAGGCAGAACAGATTCTGGTCAAGGCAGAGCAGCAAATTGCCGCAGCCCGTGAAGATTTTGCCCCTGTCGTTTCAACCCACCCAAAGCTGCTGTTGCTCAGTTCCCGAAATTTTCAAGATATGTATTTGGGCAACTCTGGCCACGGTATGTGCAGCTCCCTGCTTGAGGAAATGGGGTTTCAACTGGTAGCACCACCTGGATTCGAATGGTCCGATCCAGCGTCTCCACTCCCGATATCGATTGAAACCCTACCTCAGATGAATGAAGCCGATTCTGTCATTATGCTGGGCAGCAATTTCAACCCGTCTGAGCACGTCGCGGGTGACGATCGATTTGATTCCGATCGGCTAGCGGACATTAAACGATCCTGGGCAGAAAGTGCGATCGCACTTTCTCTAGAGGCTAGCAAAGCTGGTCGAGTCTATTTCATTCCAGCTTATTTATGCCTGGGATTACCTGGCCCCATCGGCACTGAGCTGTATCTGAAGGAACTCGAACAACAAATGCTGACGGATAACTAATCCAAAGTGACATCCTCCCGACGCTGATGCT
>NZ_ASSJ01000019.1 GCF_000473895.1 Rubidibacter lacunae KORDI 51-2
CGTGAGGCTGACTGATACTCACAATACGATGGTCAATACGCCGCGTTTTGGTCTGGTACATCTCCTGTTGTTGGCGGAACACTTCACTGATGACGAGCAGCGTGCGATATTGCTGCCGATTCAGGAGCGTTAAGGACGCTCCAGCAGCCAGTAGTTTGTCGATATGAGCTAGGTTTCGCTGCAAATAACCCAGTTGCTTGCGGATTGCTCGTCCGAGCTGCTTCTTCTTTGGCTTGCGCTGCTTGGCAACTGACAAATACGCTTTGCGAGCCTGTTGGCGATAAGTACGTGGTTTCTGGGCAATGACATCTTTGACCTGAGAATATAACTTATCTAGGATGCGTTCGCTATGCTCTCGTGCCTCATTGAGCAATCTTAAATCCACTGGATAACGAATGTCTGCGGGAGCACAGGTGGCGTCTAGAATCAGTTTCCCTTGATGGCGAGGGGGTGAGTCTTCTTGGGCAGGGGGTGGTGAATGGTCATGGTCGTCATGATGGTCACCATTGTCATCATCATCTCCCTCATCTGCTACAACCGGGGATGACTCGGTTTCGGATGGTTTTGCTGCGGTCTCCTCCATGATTGCCCGAGACATAATGATGTCATTGATTTGCTT
>NZ_ASSJ01000020.1 GCF_000473895.1 Rubidibacter lacunae KORDI 51-2
AGCATCAGCGTCGGGAGGATGTCACTCCGACTTTTGAAGTTGTTCCCTCCATCGAACTCATGCCAATTTCACAATTCCCACGACAGATTGGGCAAACAATCCCCAGGTTTACAAGGATCCCGATCTGCCCTCTGTCGTAACACTTTTTGTCGTAGCACTTGATAAAGTTGGCATCACGTCAATTGAGGTCGCTATTGACCGACTGGCAAGACAAGAGGCAGCCAATGGTGCCGGAGTCCCGCACGTTCGAGACATTTACTGGTCTAGTGCCTTAGAAAACTCCGCGATCGCCCGATCCAACCCAACGGAATGAGACGCCTTGAAGAGCACGCGATCGCCCGGTTGCACCACGCGCAACAACCGCTCCACTAACTTTGCACGCTCGCCAAAACATTCACTGGGAACGCCGCGCGCGTTGACAGCGATCTGCTCAGCCACCGGCTCGTCTGCCAGCACGAACAGTAAATCGATGCCCGTTGCCGCAACCGCCTCGCCCACTTGTGCGTGCAAGGCCGCCGCGCGATCGCCCAATTCTTTCATCGTCCCGAGTACGGCAAGGCGCCGTTTACCCGGTGTCTCCGCTAAGAGCTGTAGCGACGCGATCGTCGCTTCGGGACCGGCATTATACGATTCATCTAGCACCAGCACGTCGCCTGCCAACTCCAAACGGCGCGATCGGCCGTCCGGCAACTCCACCGTCAGCCCGGCCTGCAGTGGTGCCCAGTCGATGTCCAGCACCTTCGCAACCGCCAAAGCGGACAGGTAATTCCGCGCATTGTGATGTCCCGGCAGCGGCAGCGGCAGCGACATCCCGTCTACTCGCAACACGTCGGGCGCGATGTACTCGCCGCGTAAGTCTCCTGCCTCCAACCCGAACGTGAGCGTCTCGCCCTGCCACACCTCGTCCGCCGTTGCCAGCAAGCGGCGGTCGTCGGCATTAAGCACGGCTAGACCCGTCGGCGGCATTTCGGCCAGCAACTCGCACTTCGCTTGGGCGATCGCTTCTCTCGACCCGAGCCGACCGATATGGGCCGTTCCGACATTGGTAATCACGCCAATGGTCGGTTGCGCGATTTGAGCGAGCAGCGCGATCTCCCCCCTCGCGCGCATGGCCATTTCCACAACCGCGAAGCGATGGGTAGTGTCGATTTTCAACAAAGTTTTCGGAACGCCGATTTCGTTATTGAAGTTTGCCTGGGTCTTCAACACCGGACCGCGCGTTCCCAATACCGCGGCAATTAGTTCCTTCGTCGTCGTTTTCCCAACCGAACCCGTGACCCCGATGACGGGAATCGCCATCTGCTGCCGCCACCACTGCGCGATCGCTTGGTACGCTGCCAAGGTGTCCGACACCTGCAGCTGCAACAAGTCCGCCGGCACGCCTGCAACCGATCGCGCCACGACTGCCGCGATCGCACCGCGGGCCGCTGCCCGGCCCACAAAGTCGTGCCCGTCAAAGCGATCGCCCGATAGCGCGACGAATACGCTGCCCGGACCGAGCGCACGCGTATCAGTGGAGATATCGGTCACAGGAATCTCCTGGCGGGCACGTAGCATATCTGACGGCATCGCACCAATAATTTTACTGAGGCGTGCGAGATCGATTTTTGGAGTCACAAGCGCAACGTTTGAAGCCAAAACATAAGCCTGATATTCGAGTCTATCCTCACCGCTTGAGGATCTAGATCACATCGAAACTTAACCAACTTTGACTAAATTAAGCTCAGGTAGGTGTTCGTTTTTGCGCTGTTGTCGCCGAAGCGGCTGTTTCTAGCGTCGCATTTTGCACCGCGCGTTTTTTTTTCTGCTCGCACGGCTCTGAATTTCGTGC
This sequence comes from Rubidibacter lacunae KORDI 51-2, assembly GCF_000473895.1. NCBI lineage: Bacteria > Bacillati > Cyanobacteriota > Cyanophyceae > Chroococcales > Aphanothecaceae > Rubidibacter > Rubidibacter lacunae. The sequence continues at coordinate 1,832 of NZ_ASSJ01000020.1, forward strand.
GTGGGGCGCAGGGTGCCGCCGGCCGCGCTCTCGATACGTCCGGGAGTAACCAACCACAGGAGCACGACTTGTAGTGATTGCCCTCAACGAGAGCCACGTTCGCCAGCTTGCTCAAGCCCAAGAGACGCTCTACCAACATTTGCTCGAATGCGTTATGGCCGAGCCGCCCGAGCAGGCGATCGAGCGCTACCGGAAGCTGTTCTTGGGAGTCGACTACCCCGAACCGGCCGTGCGGGATGCCCTGGAGATTGCGATCGGCTCCCATGAGGCTCGCGTTGAGTTTGGCTCGCTGCTCAATCGTTGTTGGTACATTGCGATCAACCAGTGGCAGCTTCAGCCGCAGCTGCGCGATAACGTTCCACTTCTAGTCGACTTACTCGAACACGTGCGGCCGCCGCGAGCCATTCAGTCTAGAGCGACGCGGCGCTTGCGACAGTTGTTACTCGACTTTCGCAACACCGAGCAATACCAGAAGTTGCAGCGCTTGGCTCGTCTCAATGACGACGCACGCGGGACTGTTGGCAATTTGCTCGTGCGCTATCCATACCTCTACGATAACTGCCTGCTTAGCGAGGATAGCAACCGCGAACACAAAGAGACCATTCGCAGGATGCGCTCCCAAGTCCAACGTCGATATGAGTTGAATTTATCGCAGTACGTTGTCCGTCAGGTACGTCTGACCCAGCGAGCTCGCCGCCCCCCGCTCGAAGACCAGCCACGATCCGAACCCCTAACCGTTCCGCTCAATCCAACGCTCCTGAGCGATCGCGCCTTGAGCCGTGCACTGCGGCATTTTGTCGGTAATATCGAGGGTAACTATACGTATCGCGATCTCGCCCTCAGTTTCATCACCCACAGTTCTCAGGCACCGTCCTACCGAGAATTTAAGCGAGATCTGTACGAGTATCTGACCGCCTCAGTCGATCCCGCCTACGGACAGCGCATGTTCAATGCGCGCTTGGCGTCAAAGTTAGAGGCAACACTACCCCACTGCGATCTCCAGCGCCCGAACGAGTTTCTCATCCTGCGCACCTCCAGCCAGTTACTGAAGTTTCTCATCATCGACAACCGATACTCTCCGGACCACTTTGTTTTTCTGGATCTGGTGGGCAATTTGGGGACGACGCCGACCATCGGGATGCTGCTGAAACTGACTCTGCTGTGCCGGAAGTCCCGACCGTATTTGGACAAACGCTTTTCCGTTTTATTCTCGCACTACGAAACTGAAGCCATTGAAGGCCTACCCTGGCTGGTGCGATCGCTGGAAAACTTGCACTTGGCACTGACCATCCACTTCGGCTCGGCCGATCTGACCACGTGGCGGCAAATTACCTGACCGATGGCGATCGTGCGATTGCCAAACATCTGCAAGTCTTCGAGACATTCGGATACCTGCGCCGACCGCCGATAATAGGTAAGTACTTCACCCCAGCGACCGGATGCGGTCGCGTCTGCCCGTGACCGATGCCAATTTGACGGCCGAGCAGTATAAGCAAAAGATGCAGCGGCGCAAAGCCATCCAAGACCAACGCCTTGCCGAGCGCAGTTTAGAAAAAGGCTTGCTCGTCGTTCATACCGGGAACGGCAAAGGCAAAACGACAGCAGCCTTGGGTATGGTGCTGCGATCGCTCGGACACGGTTACCGCGTCGCGATCGTGCAGTTCATTAAGGGTGCTTGGGAGCCGGCGGAGAAAGCTGCTCTGGAGCGCTGGGGCGAGCAGCTAACCTTCCAAGCGATGGGCGAGGGGTTTACCTGGGAAACACAAGATCGCGAGCGGGACATCGCCACGGCACGAGCGGCGTGGGAGCAAGCCCTAGTTTTCGTGCGCGATCCAATCTACCGGCTGGTTCTGCTTGATGAAGCAAATGTGGCGCTGAAGCTCGGCTTCCTAGATGTCGATACCGTTTTGCAAGGACTGCTGGCGAAGCCCGACGACTCACACGTCATCCTCACCGGACGCGGAGCGCCTCCTAAACTGATTGCCGCTGCCGACCTGGTGACGGAAATGACCCTGGTCAAGCATCCCTTCCGCGAGCAGGGAGTCAAGGCGCAACCGGGAATCGAGTTTTAGGATTCGAGCCCCGATTCGAACTCGTTTAGCCTCCAAACTCACTAGGAGGTTAACCCAACTTGGCTGACGGACAAAAACGCATGGAGGACATGCCATACCATCATTGGCGGCATACTGAAGTGATTCACCGACCACTGAGAGAGTATGCTCGCTACCCTGCTTGTTTCCCGCCAACTGATTACCTGGTTGCAAGAGCACTGTGGCTAACAAGATCTGCATCACCTCGTCACCTTGGCTTGGATAGTTCTGGGTCTCATTGGCAGCGAACGGATGAACCTCACCGCCCGAGAAGCCCACGTTCGCAGTCGCGCCCAGCAAGCCCAGAACTGGGGGTGTCAAGTTTTTTGTGTAAGCAAGTAGACCTCAGTCGGTGAAGCACTCGGGATGCTGGATGGCAAATCGCGCTAGCGCCGCCTTCCAGTTCGCCAGTGGCATCGTCTATTTCTCGGAAATCTTCTCCAGCGCTAGGTAGAGCAACTTGAAGACCGCTGCCTCTGACGGAAATGACCCCTTGGTCTTCAATACCTTCCGCAACGAGTCGTTCAGCGATTCAATCGCGTTGGTCGTGTAAATCACTCGCCGGATTTCCGGCGGGTAATCGAAAAACGGGATGACTTGCTCCCAATGCCGCAACCACATCGCA
>NZ_ASSJ01000021.1 GCF_000473895.1 Rubidibacter lacunae KORDI 51-2
AGCATTAGCGTCGGGAGGATGTCACCTCTGACGAATGTGGACCGGGCGATCGCCGCGCGCGGGACTACCATAGAAGCTGTTTGTGGTGGTCCCCGGCACGCTGTATTCGAGGAAAAAATCCTCTTCCTGGCTTGCGCGATCGCCAGCAGCCATTCCAGCAAATTCGATATGAAAGCACGTAGCGGACAAGACTTCTGGGTATGGCATCTCTGGCTGTTTGCCAGCGCGCTGATCTTGGTATTCTTCGTGCGCTACTTGTTCTGGGCGCCCGAAGGCGGCTTTAGCGCTCGCGCCGACGCCACTGGCGTTGCCCGCGCGATTGTGGTGCTGTTCGTCGTTGCCGTCATCGTCAATGCGATCAATACCTACTCGGTCTTCTTTGAGTTCGATGCCATCAAACAATCGCGCGGCATCTTTGGCAAACACGTCGCAACTCTGCGCGAAATCTCCGCTAACAAGATCGCAATCGACCAACAGTTCTCGTTAGAGATCGTTGAGAATAAACTGCTCCGGCGCGAAGGTTGGGTCCAGCTTTCCTCAAACCTGCTGATCACGCTCGGGATGATTGGAACGGTTCTGGGATTGACAATCGCAATGGGTCAGCTATCCGGCACCATTGCTGCCATCCGCGATAACATCGCTGCGAGCGCGGACGGCTCCCTTCCCGACCTCGACGCCCCAATCGCGGGCCTCAGCGGCGCGCTTGCCGGGATGTCAACGGCATTTTTGACAACCTTACTGGGAGCCGTGCTCGGGGGCCTGACCTTAAAACTGCTCAGCCATTCGACGGTCAACTTGATCGAAGACCTGGTCGATAACATCCGCCATAAAACCGAAGCAGAAGTGATTCCCGCCTTGCAACGCGAAGTCTGGGAAAGGGAAATGCTCGAGCTGGCCCGCGCCCATGAAAGCGTCAAGACCTTCGTCGATGGTGCGAGCGACGTGGAGCAATCGTTGAGAAACTATACCCAGAGTATGGCAACGGCATCCTCGCAAATGAGCGCGATCGCCGACGACATCACGACCAAACTCAACGATTACGCCGAAGAGTCTCGCCAGGGTTATCTCCAGTCAAAAGCAGATGCGCTTTTAAATCGGTTCCGACAGCTTACCAATGCCTGGTTCGGCATTGCCGTTTTCCTCGGCGTCGTTCTGCTCCTACAAACCGGCGCGATTGTTGTCTTCTTTGCCAGTCGCTAGCCGGATCGAGTGCGGGCTGGCTAACAACTGAAACGACCGGCATTCAACCTACTCGAAACGCAAGGACCTTGACATGAGACGCCGACGCCGAGCTCCCCGTGGAGAATCGATCTTCGAATTGCTCTCCGACATTAGCTTGTCGGCGCTGGGGCTGTTTCTGATCGTCTTTGTGATCTATGCGGTGTTGTTCGATTCGTCCGGCGCGTCCCCACAGGAAAACGAACGACTCAGGTCGAGGAACGAAGAACTCGATCGCGAAAACGAACGCCTTGCCGACGAGAATACCAGCCTCGAGGAACAGCTGGCCGATGCGGGCGATCGCGCGGAGGCAGCTGAACAAGAACTCCTCCAAATCGAGGAGCGCACGGAACTCACTGGCTACTATTCGGGTGACATCGAAAGCAAACTATATGCGCGAGCGAACGGTTGTACCGGAGCCTTCACAACCGTTTACGGCGAGCAGAACTTACTTTACATCGGCACGACCAATACGATTGTTTACTCGACGGTCTATCCGGGGCACGGCGAGCTAACCTACCGCTTTCAAGGCGAGTTAACTGGCAACGTGTTTGAGAGCGACGACACGCAATACTCGCGCACGCAGGCACTCGAAGCATGTGGCAATCCCACGCAAAATCGCATTCGCGTGGAGTTCTACGACGACAACGCTAAGGTCTATTTCCTAGACGGCACGATTGAGTCGGAGTCCAAACCCGAAATCCTCCGCCGCGTGACCTAGGGTGAGGCGATTGCTCGAACGATCGCGTTGCCGCACAAGTGCATCCATCTATGACCTTGAAGATTTCTGGCATGAATGGTGCGGCTAGCGCGCGCGCGACTAGAATTCTGGGAGACTTTATTGTCGCCAAGATAGTCACCAAGATTGTCGCCAAGGGTTACTGCCGAGGAACTGCCCGTGGACCGTGCATCGATTGGGGGAACGCTTGTCGCCGTTCTAGAAGATTTAACCTACATGCGCCGTCAGCTGCGTTCTGCTCAGCCCGCCCTGCGCGCGGCACTCGGTAAATTCGGACGTTCGCTGTCAATGTGGTTGGCCTGTGGGGCCGGCACGATCGCGTTGCTGCTCTGGAACTGGCAGCTCGTGTGCGCGACGGCCGCAGGCATTGCCACACTGGTGCTGGCTTACCTGATACCGACTCGCTACTGGCAACAGGTGCAAACGCGGGTGCTTCAGGTGTGGCAGGGTATTCCCCGGCACATGACACTGGCAGTGGTGAGTAGCGGCATCGTTGCCACGTTCGTCTACGCCGCACTTGCTATTTGGACGGCGGCGACCGATCGCTGGTTGGCTGCTGGCGCGATCGCCCAGAGTGTGGCAACGTTTCTGACGCTCGGGTTGTTAGGCTGGCATGTCTTCGAGCGCCAACCGCAACGGTCTTTTGCTCGCGATCGCTACCTGCGCGAGCTAACCCACGCCGACGCGCTCAAGCGGCTGATTGCCGTCCGCTTATTGAGCGAGCGGGCACTAACCGGCGCGCAAGCCGAGCGCAAACATCTGGGCGAATATTTCTGCCTGTTGCACTCGCGCGAGTCCGAACCGTTAGTCCGTGCGGCAATTCTCGACAGTTTGCACCGGCTCGAACTAGCTCCCCCGCCACCGCGCCCCCAACCGCTGCTTGCCCTAGAGAAACGCGAACAACCCGTTGCGATCGCGGTTCCCAAACAGCTCGTCGTTCCCGTGGAAGAAACCGCTGGCTAAGGGGGCTTTGGCACGAGCCACTCACCACATTTTTCAACCACACCTCAACTCCGAGTGAGAGCCTTACCAAAGCGATTGTCGATAGGATGTAAGTCTGCCAGCGAACGATGAAGTAATTGCTTTGCTAAGTTGGACTGGACATTCGCACGGACGTAAAAGATTTGACTTCCGAGCAGCTAGCGCAGGTCGTTCGCGATCGCCTCGGTCGAGCGGGGGGGTGCCTGACGTTTGCCGAATTTATGGAGTTGGTGCTCTACCATCCCGAATGCGGTTATTACAGTTCGGGTACGGTTCGCATCGGTGCTGACGGCGATTTCTTTACCTCACCATCTTTGGGTCCGGACTTTGGCGAACTGCTCGCCGTGCAACTTGCCGAACTGTGGGAGTTTCTCGATCGCCCATCTCCATTTGCACTGGTCGAAATAGGTGCCGGTCAGGGGGTCTTGGCGGGCGATATTCTGTCCTGGCTGAAGGAGTCCCGCAAAGCTTGTTTTGCCGCGCTCGACTACCGCATCGTCGAATACGCACCGGCATTGATTGCAAGACAGCAACAGGAACTGACCGCATGGGGCGATCGCGTTCGCTGGCAAGCGTGGGACGAAATTCCAGACGGCTCCTTGATCGGATGTTGCTTCTCGAACGAACTCGTTGATGCGTTACCCGTCCATCGGGTCGCGATCGCGGATGGGAAAATACAGGAGGTCTACGTCACGCTGGATGCTGGCGATCGCCTGACGGAAAAAGTTGCCGAGCTATCAACCCCGAAGCTAAGGGAGTACTTCGACGAAGTCGGCATCAACCTCAGCGATCCGGCCTACCCCGACGGCTATCGAACGGAAGTGAATCTGTCAGCGATCGCGTGGCTGGAAACAGTCGCTTGCAAACTCGATCGCGGGTACGCGATCACGGTGGATTATGGTTATTCCGCGCAGAAACTTTATCGACCGCAGCGCAGCGACGGCACGCTGCAATGCTATTTCCAGCACCGCCGCCACAGCAATCCCTACGTCAACCTCGGCCGACAAGATATCACCGCACACGTCGACTTCACAGCACTCGATTGCTTCGGGCGATCGTTCGGACTGATAACAGTTGGCGCTACTCAACAAGGCTTATTTCTGATGGCACTGGGGTTAGGCGATCGGCTGATGGAATTATCGAGTGGGAAATTCGATGTCGCGCACGTACTGCAACGCCGCGATGCCCTCCACCAACTCATTAACCCGAGCGGACTGGGGGGATTCCAAGTGCTCGTGCAGGGGAAAAAGGTCGATCCCGCGCGCTCGTTACGCGGACTGACAGTGCCGCCATTAATGTAGGCGAGCGTTGCCGAAATGGCGGGTTCGCAAGGAAGCTCAGGGCTAGCCAGCTATCAATTCAGCTTGAAGCCGACGAACTCGCGTTCGGTCGGGCAAAGGTTGCGGGCAGTCTTTACCACGCGTTCAGTTTTTCCTGTCGCTCGTAGAGGGGAGCGAGCGACTGCACGATCGCTGTTGCCGCTTGGGAGCCCTCGCAACGCTCGCCGATGCTCTGTGCTGCTTCGTGCAGGCGCATTCTCAACGCGTCCAGCGACGCAAAACTCCGAAATAGCTGGCAGAGCAAGCTGTCGAGTTCATAGGTTTTAATCGTCGACCAATCCTGACCGCTGAGGCCTAACTGGTAGTGCAACACCGAGAAAATAAGAATCTTCGCGCGTAGCGGAGTTGTGTACTTCATGACGTCGAAGCGCAGATCGAACGGATCGTACCCGAGTGCCTGGACCGTCGACCGGTCGGTCTTGAGCTCCAATGGGTTTGAAGGCTCTGACGTTTCGGCCGTGCCGCCGGTTGTTGAAGACGTATCTGAGGAGTTGTCGCCCGAGTGAGTCGCTTCGCTCCCTGCCGGGGGCGCGGAATCCGCCGTTGCATCCCGATCGGCGGCATCGCTTAGGGCGTCAGGATTGAAGGGGTTTTCGCCGCCAGTATCTTTATCGCCCTTGATGGCGGTGTCGGGATCCCCCTCCTCTGAGGCTGGATCGGCATAGAGCTGCCCAAACTGGGAGGCGATCGCTTCGCCTACACGCGCGTACTTTTCGGGCTTGTTAAGCGTTTGTACGATTCCATTCAACAAACTGCTGAAGCGCTGTAGCGTTGGATGCAGCTGATAGAGTTCGCGCACCAAATCACGAGTGCGATAGGCAAGCAGGCGATTTTGGTCGTTTTCCCATTCGTTGTGGCGGGCGTAATAAAGCAGCTTTTTGACGCGAGAGAAGTCCGAATATTGCTTGAGTTCGTTAACAACAGTATCGAGTAACTCTTCTTCCGCAGCCGTCAGCTCGGGCTGCTCGATCTCGATTTGCAACAAATGCTGGCACGCCTGCAAGGCTTCAATTGTGTCGGCAACTGAGTCGAAGCGCTTGCGATAGTCCCAAGCCACCATGCGATCGAGAATATCTGCGAGCCGAGCATCCGCATGCGGAGCCCGCTCTCGCCAAACCTTATTCCCTTCGGAGTCTTCCAGCAGGCGCTTGGGTGAGACGCCGGTCAGTGCTTGAATGGCAATTCGACCGACGGCAAAGATGTCGCTACTAAAACGCGGCTTGCCGTTTTGTTGCTCGGCTGGCATATACGACGGCGTCCCCACAGCCACAGTCAACAGCGTCGGTTCGCCCCCTTCATACTTCACTGCTGTGACACGCTTGACCGACCCGAAGTCGATTAGTACCAAACGCCCGTCAGCCGTGCGACGGATTAAGTTGGCTGGCTTGATATCTCGATGGATAACGCTGTTCTCGTGGACGAAATAAAGCAGTCCGAGCACGTCATTCAGGAACAATAACACCTGTGCGTTTGTCCAGCGTCGCCTTTTCTTAAGCTCCGAGCTCAGCGACGTTCCATCGATAAATTCTTGAACCAAGAAAAACTTCTCGTTTTCTTCAAAATGAGCCTTGAGTTCGGGAATCTGGTCGTGTACGCCTACTTGCGACAGCACTTCGGCTTCTTCCTGAAACAGGCGTCGCGCGGTCTTCAGCACCCACTCCTTGCTAAACTGCGGCTTGAGCTGCTTGACAACGCACGGCGGGGCACCCGGAAAATCCAGATCCCGTGCTAAAAACGTATCGCTGAAGCCGCCGCTACCAAGCTGCTCGACAATTTCGTAGCGCCCTCTCAAGGTCGTTCCCAGCATCTGTATCGGTTTGCGTTCGGCAAATTCAGTGGAAGAACTTTTTACCAACTAATCGGGCAGATGAGACGCGTGCCAACTGACATGCCTGTTTACACCGTTACGCGATCGCTTTCGGTCCGTGATGGAGATCGGTGACTGCTTCCAATCTGAGCAGCTGCATGACCAGACACAAGACAACATTCTGGCGTGACACATATCACTTACGCAATGATGTTAACATCCTGCCCCTCAGTCGACAACGCCAACGTGCTTGCCTAATCTTTGTCTGTGCGCGTTGTGCTATGGGCAGTTAGGCAGTTGCGCTGCTCCTCAGCGATCGCATGCTGGTTAAAGTCTACTCAATCACTTCTATGCCGAGCATGGAGCGCGATCGCATCGCGACCCTGATATCAATCGGTCCGCTCGACTGCTTGACTGAGAAGGCACTCATTTGACTGCGAGTTTGCTCGAGAGGTTGACTGCCAGCGCGGTCCGCCTGCTTGTACCAACGGGAGCACCGCCGCCTGTTGTTCCACCAGTAGTAGCCGAACGACTGCCGAGGAGGAAGCAGTCTGGTGGTGGGCACCCGCAGCCGCTCTGGACTGCCCTAGAATAGAGCAATATTTCACCTGCACGCGAATGGCGCGATTAGCAGGTGTCACAGCGCTCCCTGCTATTTCAGCCTTCTGATGCCGTACACGTATCTGCCCGTTGCCTTCTTTCAAAATCGCTTTATCCCCTTTACCGACGCCAAGATCTCGATTGCCACGCACGCATTGCACTATGGAACGGCAGCCTTCGGCGGTTTGCGCGGCATCATCGATCCTCAAAATTCGCAGCAGGTGCTACTATTTCGCCTCGACCGACATGCCGCACGCCTGTCGCAAAGCGCTCGTTTTTTGCACTATGACCTGCCAGCTGAAAAGATTCAGGCATCGATCGTCGAGTTCGTCCGCCATAACCGACCGACAAAATCTTTCTACATTCGCCCATTGGTCTACACCTCCGACTTGGGCATTGCACCACGCCTGCATGAGGTCGAGAAAGATTGTTTGATTTATGGAATCGAACTGGGCGACTATTTACCGGCTGATGGGGTTCGCTGCCGAATCAGTTCTTGGTGCCGCCAAGAGGATCGCAGCCTGCCTCTGCGCGGCAAGATCAGTGGCGCGTACATTACCTCATCTCTTGCCAAAACCGAAGCGGTAGCATCGGGTTTCGATGAGGCGATCTTGTTAACCGCACAGGGCAAGGTGAGCGAAGCCACGGGCATGAACATCTTTATCGTGCGGAACGGGCAGCTAATCGCCCCCGATGTCTGTCAAGACGTACTTGAAGGGATTACTCGCGATAGCGTTCTGACGATCGCTCGCGACTTGGGCATCCCCGTTGCCGAGCGTCCGGTGGATAAGTCCGAACTGTATGCAGCAGAGGAAGTTTTCTTAAGCGGCACGGCGGCTAAAATCACACCAGTCAAGCAAATTGAAAGTTACGAACTTCCTAGCGAGCGCCCGATCGCCAATCGCTTGCGGTCGATGCTGGCTGCGATCGTTGAGGATCGCGAACCTGCTTACCGAAACTGGGTCGATCGCGTACCGCTGACTTGAGGTTCCTCGAGTAATATGGGGTTCGTCTGAGAAACTACGAGTTGGGCACCTCGAATCATTCGCTCAAGACCGAAGGTCGGCACAGCAGCATGGGCATTTAAGGCGCAAGCATGCCACAATCTAGCAATTTTTCCAAGGTGCACAATTTTAAGACTAGCCAGCAGTTGATACGCACTTCGATTGTTTTCGACTGATTGGACGCACGTTCCCAGACCCTTTGACTCCAAACAATTCTTCAGCTTCGCCGGTTGAGGCTAGACTTCATTGGTGTCCGAAACTTGTTCTGGCTCGGCCAGATTGAGGTAACGTTTAACTGTTTGTTGCAGCATTTCGCCCACAAGCTGTTCCGAAACCCCATGCTCGGTAGCTAACGCTTCAACAAGGTATCGTGCTTGATAGTTTCTTGCCGAGGTTGGAGACTTTGGCTCCACACTCGTGCGTTCTTCGATGTTGAGTGCATGCTCCTGCCAGTTGTAGTCTTCGTCGGGGTAGTCGTGCACCACTTCCACCACAAAAGTTAGCAAAATCCCCTCTAATCGAGAGAACCGCAAGGTCATTTCAGGATATGCAGGGTCTCCTAGATATGGATTCTCTATGACGGAGACAAGTTTTTTGTAGTTGAATTCCTCAGACATGTTGATTTTCCCGTTGGTAGGGGTGTGGAAGTTTGTTCGTTGAAGTTAAATACTGTACCCGAGAAACGAAGGCTTACAAAAAGCCCCCTCCGAGCACTCGAGGGACAGCGTATAGAAGCTCCAAGCAGCACGTGAGAACCATCGATAGGTCTTAGAACTTGACCCCGCGATAGGCATGGCGACCGGCAGCATGAGGCACGACAGCCGCTAGATCGACATACTTGGCTTCAGCCCTCCGATATTTGCCAACTCCGACTGCTCGGACGACCTTGAAGTTGAGAGCCGGCTTAGTGTATTGTTGTCCGCGATCTTTAACGATCTTCGTTTCAAACGAGGCAGATAGGAGGCGCGTTTCTTCAAGGCAAAGCCCCTACTCCCGTCCCCTCAGAGGAACCATGGAGATGAACGACTTATTTTCTGTAGCCATTGTTACCGTTTGTGCGAGCCCTGTCAACCGAGTCAGTGGAAGTCCCATTTCATGAAGGGGTTCCTTGAAGAATGGTTATGAGAGGGGACTTCATGTCGGGGGAGTTGCCGGTGTTTGGCCAGCTTTTTAGGGGTGAATTCGCAAGCTGACGCGCTAAAGGGTAAACGTGCGGTATGCTGCACCCACCCCTGACTTCTTCAAGGTTGTTTGCGATCGCAGTATCGCAATAAGTAGCTCTGTCCGAAGCTCGTGCGCGATCGCACTCGTTGCCAAAGTGATACAACCCTAACGTGCACCTAACGCGGCACCTGCTATGATATGGAACTGCTGTAGGTAAGTACAAATCACTAGCTAACGCCCGATGACGACGACTATTAGCGTGCCGAGTTCTGTGGTTCACTCTGCCCCACTGACCGAGTTGCCCTCTAACTTGGAAACTTTGGACGCGCGCGAGCCGGTCTGCCTGCAACTCAAGACCTCGATTTACCAAGCCGACCAACAAGCAAAGCTCCTCCAGTTGCAGGCGGAAGTTGAGTTGCTTTGGCAACAATTACAGCAAACCTGATGCGAGTCGTCCCATCCTAAAGTGACTGGCTAAGCTGAAGGCGCAGGAGAGTGCCGATCGGGAATCGCACACGCCAGTTCTAGGTTGCGAGCATTGCGATCCCGTACGTTAGCAGAATGCTTGCATTTAGCTAATGCGCGGGATTATCGATTTAGAACTAAATTTTTCATCTCGGCTGGAGTTCCCCAGCCTAGTTCCAGCCGTGTTTCAAGCGACGCGCCGCCGACTGACACTCTGGTACGCTGCCGCCACGGCTTTATTGCTGCTGCTGTTTGCTTCTGGCGTCTATTTTTACGTTCGCGGCACGCTGATCGAGCGCGTGGACGATACGCTCAAGCACGTGGTTGAGGTGGTCGAACGATCGTTAGCAGTCGAGACTGGTGCAGCTGGTGAGCTGCGGGTCAACGTTGAGGCAAGTTTTCGCAACAGTGCTCCGACGGTAGCCGCCGATCGCATTGACTTAGAGTGGTTCGACCCAATGGAACGGCGCCTGTGGACGACCCTTGACGCTGGCGACCCAGTCCCATTGCACCCACAAAACCACGTCGAAACTATTCGGCTCGACAGCGGACAACTGCTAAGGCAGGTTACAGCAGCAGTGCAGCGCGATCGCCATATACTGGGATATTTACGTGTCAGCCATCCGTGGTTCGAAGTCACCAAACCCATCCAGCAGTTGCTCGTTGACTTGACCGTCGGGACGGGTACACTGGCGATCGCCGTCGCTGCAATCGGATGGTTTTTGTCTGGCAAAGCGATCGCACCCGTCCGTGAGTCATATCAAAGCCTCAAGCAATTCACCGCTGACGCTTCGCACGAACTGCGCAATCCGATTGCCACGCTCCAGACGAACGTCCAGATGGCACTGGATTATCCTGACGCCCAACTCCAACAACAACAATTGCAGGCAATCGAACGGCTGACCAAACGTCTAGGGCGTTTGGTCAACGACTTATTGTTCCTTGCTCGCTCCGACAGCGGCACGGTAACAACGAATGAAGAAATCGTCCCGCTCGACGCATTGCTGATCGAAATCGTCGAAGAGCAGCAAGTCGTTGCCGAGAAACAGGGGACATACCTATCTTTTCATATCGTCGAGCCGCCCGATCGACCCGCGGATGCCGACAATACATTCGCCATGCTGGGCGACTGGGACCAGCTCGCGCGACTGTTCACGAACCTAATTAGCAATGGCCTTCAGCATGCCGAACCAGTCTCAGACGGAGGCGAATTGGCGGTTGCGGTGGAACTGCAAACCCTTCGGCGGTCGGGCATGTCGCACTTGGAAGTCAAAATCAGCGATAACGGGCGCGGGATTCCGATCGAAATCGTACCGCACCTGTTCGATCGCTTTTACCGTGCCGAACCCTATGGCGATCGGCTCGGCGCTAACGGTGCGGGATTGGGATTGGCGATCGCGCGGGCGATCGTCGAGAACCATCGCGGGCAGATTGAAGTGTCGAGCTCGCTCGACACCGGCACGACATTTGCAGTCATCCTGCCAGTGCGCCACAAGGACAATCGCCCCGAACGCTGAGCGGTCGCGGGAGGGACCCCCCGAACTTGCAGATCGGATGCGGGTATCAGGTCCACCTAAAAGTCTCGAGAAAAAATGCCCGGAGGCGATTTGCCGCCGGGCCCTGTCACTCAAATCAAATTGTGCAGTTCGCCGATTACAATTAGCATGCTCGAGCGAGCTGCAATCGAGTCTTTGCTAACGGGTACTCTCGCCAGTTCAGAGTTGCTTCACTTCGGAAGCAAGCTGAGACACTGCTTCCTTGGCACTGCCAAACAACATCATTGTCTTGTCCTCAAAGAACAACTCGTTCTGGATACCTGAGAACCCCGTGCCCAAACTGCGCTTGATCACGATGGTGTTGCGCGCCTTATCGACTTCGAGAATCGGCATTCCGTAAATCGGGCTGCCAGAATCGTGCCGAGCTGCTGGGTTAACAACGTCGTTTGCTCCGACGACTAATGCCACGTCCGTTTGCTCGAACTGCGAGTTGATGTCTTCCATGTCGTAGAGCTGCGTGTAAGGCACGTTTGCTTCCGCCAGCAATACGTTCATGTGTCCGGGCATCCGCCCAGCAACCGGGTGGATAGCATACTTCACTTCTACACCACTGACCTCGAGCATCTTCGTCAGCTCGTGAATGGCATGTTGCGCCTGTGCGACTGCCATGCCGTAACCGGGCACGACCACAACCGATCGTGCGTAGCGCAACATCATTGCTGCTTCCTCGGCACCTACAGTCTTAACGGTTTTGTCAGCGAAGTCGCCGGCCGCACTACCAGCACCAGCTCCCGCACCCCCGCCGAATGCACCAAAAAGTACGCTAGTTAGCGTCCGGTTCATGCCCTTACACATGATTTCCGTCAAAATCAAACCCGACGCACCGACCAGGGCACCTGCAACGATCAGCATGTTATTGTCGACCACAAAGCCAGCAGCACTTGCCGCAACACCCGACAGCGAGTTCAAGAGCGAAATCACGACGGGCATATCGCCACCACCAATCGGTAGAGCGAACAGCGCGCCCAAGACTGCTGCGATCGCGATCGCGCCCAGAAAGACCGCCCGCACTTGCACGTCTGCAATAAGGAAGCCGCTGCAGATTAAGAATCCGACAACCAGGAGTACGTTAAACGGCTGCTGCAGCGGAAAGCGGACTGGTTTGCCCGTGATAAAGCCCTGCAGCTTGCCCATGGCGATGAAGCTGCCGGTTAGGGTTACCGTACCGATAAAGGTGCCAAACAACACCACCACGGACGTGCCAATCGCGATCGGCTCCCCATTCCCGAGCAAGCGCCAGAACTCCCCGACCGCCACTAACGCCGAGGCCGCACCCCCCAAACCATTGAGGAACGCCACCATTTGTGGCATGGCCGTCATCGCTACCGTTCGGGCAATAACGACGCCGATGGCCGAGCCGATGGCGATCCCCGCCAGTACGAATTGATAGTCGATTACGCGCAGATCCAGCAGCGTTGCCACCACAGCGATCAGCATGCCCACTGCAGCCAGCGTATTGCCGCCGCGAGCCGTGGCCGGGGACCCGAGCTTTTTTAGTCCCAAAATGAACAGGGCGACCGCCAGCAGATAGCTGAGCTGAATGCCCGTGGGCAGAAATTCTTGCAATTCCTGCAACCCTTGCAATTCCATGCGGTTTGCCCTCTTACTTCTTAAACATTTGCAGCATGCGATCGGTCACCAGGAAGCCCCCAACCACGTTGACCGTCGCCAGCGCCACGGCAATCGTCCCAAGGACGATCGTGGTGGTTTCATTTCCAGCCCCAGCGATCAACACAGCACCGATCACGGTGATGCCCGAAATCGCATTTGCGCCGGACATCAGTGGCGTGTGCAAGGTCGGCGGCACCTTATTGATGACCTCAAAACCGACAAATGTCGCCAATAACAGGACGAACAAGCTAGCAATCAATGCTGTATCCATCGCTTCCTCTTGTGTAATCCAGGTTACTTCTGCGTAATGTCTGCGTAATCTTCAGCAATCTGGAGGCGATAGCCTAGACGGGCGACCCAGCAGTTAGGGCGGAAATCGCGTCTTTGACTGGCTGGTTCCGAACCTCGCCCGCCCGGGCGAGCACGACCCCATCGGTGATGTCGTCGTCGAAATCTAACCGCAGTTGTCCATCCGCGACTAAATGCTTCAACAGCGTTGCGACGTTTCTGGCGAACATCTGGCTGGCATGCACCGGCACCGATGACGGCAAGTTAATCGGACCGATAATCGTAACTCCGTGCCGTTGGATATCCTTGCCGGCCTCTGACAGCTCGCAGTTACCGCCTTGCATGCTTGCCAGATCGACAATGACAGCTCCCGGCTGCATTGCCTGCACCATCTCTGCTGTTACCAGGATGGGCGCGCGCCGTCCAGGTACCTGTGCGGTAGTGATTACCACATCGGCAGTCGCCACATGCTCTGCAATCAAACGCTGGGATCGCTGTTTGGAATTTTCCGATACCTCGCGTGCGTACCCGCCAGTCGTCGCCGTTTCTTCTTCGAGTTTCACTTCTACAAAGGTTGCACCCAGGCTTTGCACTTCTTCTTTCACCGCGGGGCGAATATCGAAGGCCTCAACCACCGCACCTAAACGGCGCGCCGTCGCGATCGCTTGTAAACCTGCAACTCCAGCACCGATCACGAACACCTTAGCCGGTCGGATCGTGCCTGCCGCCGTTGTCAGCATGGGGAAAAACTTCGGCAATGCAGCTGCAGCCAGCAACACGGCTTGGTAACCGGCGACCCCAGCTTGCGACGAAAGTGCATCCATGCTCTGAGCGCGGCTAATGCGCGGAATCATTTCCAAGGCACAGAGCGTCACACCCCGCTCGGTCAGCGCTTGCATCAGTTCTGGCTTGCCGAGGGGATCGAGCAGCCCGACAAGCGTTTGCCCCTCGGACAGCAGATACACTTCATCATTTTCGGGAGGCGCAACCTTGAGAACGATGTTCGACTCCCCCCACACGGCAGCCTTGTCGGCACTGACATTTGCACCTGCTGCTTCATAAGCACTGTCGGCAAACATTGCTGCCGTTCCTGCACCGGACTCGACCGCTACCTCGAAACCCTGTTGAATCAACCGGGCAACGACATCAGGCGTTAAAGCCACGCGGCGCTCTCCGAATGCCACTTCCTTGGCAACAGCTAATTTCATGAACGCTCCTTAAACTGCCTACCGACACGTAAAAAACTCGATCTCGTCAAAACCTCGCCTGCCGGCTAGCACTTCAATCCAGCTAGAACGAGACGACGGACAACATAAACCTGCTTCACAGCGAGCATTCAGTCCCCGCCATGGAGTTCAGCTACGCCTCTGCACAAAGTATTTGCATCCTAGGGCGATCCCCACGGGCGACCGGTATCTTTTAGGTTCTCTTTACAAGCTAGAGAGTCCCCTAACAGCAGCTATAATTCGCAGCCGCCAGCTGTCCGCCGCCGGGCGGGGCTATGGCGGCGGACAGTCGCCAAACTGGCGTCCTTACAGCAGCCATGAAAATGTCTCTGGTAATGTAGAAAAATATGAACTTTTGCACCACCGGAGACTTCAGGATACTGATTATGCCTGCAACTGCCACTCTCAAGCGACGATTCGTAACGGCGATCGCAGCGGCAAGTTGTCTGTTTGCTGGATTGCCTGCCCACGTAAGTTGGGCTCAAGCTACTCCAGGGCTGACTATATTTAGCGGCATTCCCCGCGAGGATCTGCTCAATGACTACCACCTCGACTTCGAAGGACGTAGCGGGTTTAATCGCGAGCGCTTTAAGCTGCGGATTCCAGGTAATCGCGTCTACGCTGGTGTAGCGGACATCTATATCACCTACCCCAAGTACTTCAAGGAGAATCAGGGCAAGTTCGATCTTGAAAAAGTAGAGGTCCGCCTCAAGAACGATCGCGATCGCACGTTCCCGATTCGTAGCGTGTCCGAAATTGACTGGAGCGAACAGAACTACCAAATCGCAATCTCCTTGGAGCAACCGATCCCCGCTGCTGAACTTGAAGGCGGGCAAAAAATTGAAGTTGTTTTCAGTGGCGTCCGCAATCCAGATCGACCCGGCTTCTTCTACTTCAGCTGCGAAGTACAAGCACCCACCGAAGTTGTACGCCGCTATATCGGGACCTGGGTGATTGGAATCGATGACTCCAGCGGCGGCGAGTAGGCACGGGGATCGAGCCGACTGTGCGCCTGTTGTGGCTCAAGCGCGATCGACCGGGGCAAATGCGTACTCATTCCGACTTTATGACGGGACAGGAGTTTCAGCGAGCTGCTCTACCAGAACTCAGCTTTCTGTTCGCAAAAAACCGAATTGCGCCGAGTTTAATTGTTTATACCGAGCCGAGACTCCGAGTACGCCTATGTCCTGAGCATTTAGTCACGGTGTTTCGTGGTGCTCACAGTCGTGAGTTACAATAGTAATCCTTGCTTTTTGTAGTTTCTAGCGCGATTAGGCACGAGGACAGGAGATGGCTCAGCAAACTCTACGTGGCACCAGGCTCAAACAGAAGCGCAAGCTCGGATTCCGCGCGCGCATGCGAACGAAGACCGGTCGCCGGGTCATCAATGCCCGCCGGAGTAAAGGACGCGCGCGCTTGAGTGTATAAGCTGCCAGCGTTACGTAGTTAAAGTTCCTTTCCCTCAGAAAAACTGATGTCGCCGAGCTTCGGACGCGCAGCGATCGCAGTCGTCCACTAGCGAATTGGGATTTTGGATTTTGGCGCACTCTGCGTTGCTTTTGAGCTTATCGCCTCAAAGCTGCAGCTACATGACCAAGACCACCCCTGGCTAAAACCTCTCAATCTTGTCGCTCCTATAAACGCATTTGAGCTCGCTCGGCACCGGTTTTGAATTAGGGTTGGACCTAGGGTATTAGCCTACGCAAAGCCCCTCCCCACTGCAGGCAGGTTTCTTGAAGCAGAGTGAGCCGCTTTCTCGGTTCGCGAGTTACTGCTGGTGGGGGTCTCGGTCGGACTGTATTTTACTGGCCTATATATTTTTTGTACAATCATCGGATCCGCACTCATCTAGTTGGATTTAAAGCTTCGTGGTCTTAGCGTGGGATTACCGAAAGCTTACCGCCTCAAACATCGTCAGGATTTCCAGTCTGTCTACCGCCGCGGGCGCAGCGAGCGCGGGTGCTTTATATTGCTGCGTGTCTTACCGGCCCCGGAGGATCGTTCGCTACCATCCCGCGTCGGCATCGTCGTCAGCAAGAAAGTCAGCAAGCATGCTGTTACGCGCAATCGCATCAAGCGTCGCCTGCGATCGGTATGGAAGCATCTAAGCCCTAGAATCGCAACGGGTTGGCGGGTGGTTGTTTCAGCGCGTTCGGGTGCAGTCGAATGCGAATATGAAGATCTTTTGCGAGAATTAGAAGAACTGTTGAAGCGTGTCGAGGTTTTATATGGGCATTCGCGAAACCACTTTCTTTGAGGGCGGTCCCCATATTGGGGATCTCATAATCAATATATTGTTGGGCTTTACGGTCATCTGCTTACCCCTGACCGTTGGCGCGATCGTCCGCGCGATCTGGCTGCGCTATCGCATCACGGATCGTCGTATTTCCGTTACGGGCGGCTGGGGGGGGCGCGATCGCTCCGACATCGTTTACTCAGAAGTTGCCCGGGTCGTGCGCGTCTCGCGCGGAATCGGATTGTGGGGCGATATCGTCGTAACCTTGCGCGACAAGACTCGTTTGGAAATGCGCGCGCTGCCCCGCTACCGGGAAATCCACGAGTACATCACCGAGCGCGCGTCGGAGAAGACGGGCAAGCCCGTCGAGGAGATTTCGGCACGCGTGTAATATCTCTTCTGGCAAGGTAGGGAAAACCGCACTGCAAGCGAGCAATCGTTCGTCACAGCTCGAACCGCTAGCGGTGCAAATGCCGAGAAGTTTCGATAAAGTAGGACTGACACGGACGTTGCGGCGCAAGCGCCCGCAGGCTAACGCATGGATTTCGGTATCGGATTTCTGTCCAACAACGTTATGCTGCCGATCCTGGATTTCTTCTACGGGATCGTGCCGAGCTATGGCTTTGCAATCGTCGCCTTAACGCTGGTGATTCGCTTCGCACTCTATCCACTCAGCGTGGGGCAAATTCGCAACATGCGCCGCATGCGAGTTGCCCAACCGTTGATGCAGAAACAGGTCAAAGAGGTTCAGGAGCGTTATAAGGAGGACCCGGTAAAGCAGCGCGAAGCTATGAGCGAGATATATAAAGAATTTGGCAATCCGCTAGCGGGGTGCTTCCCGTTGCTGTTGCAGATGCCGATTCTGTTTGCTCTATTTGCAACGCTGCGGGGCTCGCCATTTTCTGGAGCTGACTATACATTTGACGTCCAAGTTCTGCCGCGCGAGCAGGTCGAGTACGTGCAGACGCAGCCGATGTTTGCGGACACCAAAAACGTTTACATCAAGAAGGGCGTTCACTATTCCCTGCAAGCTCTTTTGCCTGCTGGTAACAAGCTTTTTGTTGGCGAAGCAGCTCGCGTCGATTTTCAAACCCAAGATGGGCGATCGCTCCAGTCGCTCCTTGAGGAATATTCCGACAGCTCCCTCAAGCCTCAGTTTCAGGTAACTAAAGGCAGCGATCGCCTTCGACTGACCGAGGACGGTCAAATCATTGCCCTGGAACCGGGCGATGCGACTATTCAAGCCAGTTTGCCCGGCGTTGCTCGAGATGAAGGGTTCTTGTTTATCGAGGCTCTCGGTCGCATTGGCGTTAAGGGTGACGGCGGAACCATTCACTGGGACATCCTTGGTATGGTTCTGTTCTTTGGCGTCAACTTGTACCTCAATCAACAGTTATCAGGCGGTCAATCCCCCACTGGCAGCGACGACACGCAGCAGCAGCAGCAGGCTATTAGCAAGATAACCCCCGTTCTATTCACCGGGATGTTCCTGTTTTTTCCTCTGCCGGCTGGGGTGCTGATGTATATGACGATCGCCAACGCTTTCCAAACTGCCCAGACTTTTATCTTGTCGCGCGAGCCGCTCCCGGACAACCTCCAGAAAATCGTCGACCAGCAGGAGAAAGAAAAAGCTCAGCAGGGGCGCGAGAAATTGCCGTTTGAGAAGCGTGCGGGCAAGAAAAAAGAGAAAGCACCAGGTAAAGGATGATGACAACTCCAAAGCAAGCGCAGCGCGGGCAAGAATGGCTGGAGTCGGTTATTGCACTTATGGGAATTCCGGCCGGCGTCAGCACGACCTTCCCCGATGCGGAAGACGAGACAGCCAGTTGCTGGCTGACAGTCGATTCAGCAGCGCTAAGCGAGGGCCAGCTCGCCGTACTGTTGGGCAGCCAAGAGGGTTGCGGCCGCAGCGAACCCTTAGACGCACTGCAATACTTGGCAAACACGCTATTAAATTTAGGCGTGCCTGACGAGGAGCAGCAAGCGTTCACGACCGAGTTAAACGGCTATCGCCTCCGGCGCCAGCAAGAGCTACAAACACTCGCCGACGCCGTAGCGCAGCAAGTCCGCGATACCGGTGAGGAGGCAGAGATGAAGGAACTGTCCTCAGCCGAGCGCCGTCAGGTGCATAGCTTCCTCAAGCGCTACGACGATCTCGAAACCTACAGTCGCGGTCAGGAACCCGATCGACGCTTGGCGGTCAAGCTGCGATCGCCGGATCGAGCTTAGCAACAGGCACGCAGGGTTGCCCAGTCCGACTGAACCCTTTACCAGCGTGGACGCGAGATGAAACCAATCTATATACCGCACTTGCTGACCGCCCCCGAGCGGCGGCGGACGCTACAGATTGAAGATCGCATCTCCGGTTTGGAGACTCTGACACCCGTTCGCGGCAAGCTTGTCGTCACTCATTGCGGAACTTATTTGGAGGTTGCAGCCAGTGCCGAGGCGATCGTGACGTTGACCTGCGATCGCACGCTTCAGCAATACAACCACAAGTTAAGTCTCGATACGAGCGAGATCATCTGGCTCGACGACCGCGACAATTTGGCGGATGTGGGACCGGGCGAGCGAGAAGTTTCGGCAGAGGAACTCACCGAAAGCCTATCCTCGCAGGGGCATTTCGAGCCAGAAGCGTGGCTATACGAGCAAATGTGTTTGGCTATGCCAATGCGGCGGCTCAATGACGACTCCAGTCCCGTTGGGACCTACGACTATCGCGATGCACCCTATGCAGACAATCGTTTTGCCGCGTTGGCAGTTCTGAAGGAGCAGCTGTCTTCTCAGAATTAGCCCCGTCGACGCCCTACGCGAGGTCTGTGGGAACGGCGCCGGGGGGGGCGTTCCCACACCTAACGATGGAGCACGAGATCCTGAGCTATGAGCTTCAGCGAAGAGTTCGAACTGCTTTTGCGCGCACGCTACCCGCTACTGTACATTCCAACCCCAGAAGAAGAGCGCCTCGAAGCAGAGATAGTAGCTTGCGCGCGCCGCATGGGCGATCGCGCTGTATACGCGTGGGATTTTGTCGACGGCTATCGGGATAATCCTAACAACGCAGGGGTAGCGCAGCGCAATCCATTGCAGGCGCTGGAATTTGCCGAGAAACTGCCAGCCAATGCGGGCGGGATCGTCGTCCTCCGAGATTTCCATCGCTTCCTCGAAGACGTTGCCGTTGCGCGCAAGCTTCGTAACCTGGCACGCCAGCTCAAAGCGCGGCCGGTCAACGTGGCGATTGTATCGCCGCAGTTGGTTGTGCCACCCGACCTCAGTGAGGTGCTGACGGTGGTAGATTTTCCGCTACCGACGGCAGATAACATTGCTCGCGAGCTGGAGCGCTTGTTGGCTCCGCTGGCACAGGGGCTGCCGGAGTCGACGCGCGACGAGTTGGTCCGGGCGGCACGCGGGCTATCTCTGGAGCGCATTCGCCGGGTACTGTCGCGGGCGATCGCCTTGCACGGGGAGGTGCGGGCGGACGATGTGGAGCTGATGTTGGAGGAGAAGCGACAGTCGGTCCGCCAAACGCAAATTTTAGATTTCTATCCGGCCACCGAGCAGATGTCAGATATCGGCGGCTTAGACAATCTGAAGGATTGGCTGTTGCGCCGGGGGTGCGCCTTTGCCGATCGCGCGCGGGCATATGGTTTGCCGCACCCGCGCGGGCTACTTTTGGTAGGCATTCAGGGGACGGGCAAGTCGCTAACGGCTAAGGCGATCGCTCATACCTGGCATTTACCGCTGTTGAGGCTGGACGTGGGGCGGCTGTTTGGCGGATTGGTTGGCGAATCCGAGTCGCGGACGCGTCAGGGGTTGGCGCTAGCCGAAGCGCTGGCACCGTGTGTTTTGTGGATCGACGAAATAGACAAGGCATTTGCCGGTGCCGAGGGGCGAGGCGATGCGGGAACGAGCAGCCGCGTATTCGGAACGTTTATTACTTGGATGGCCGAGAAGCGATCGCCCGTGTTCGTGGTGGCAACAGCGAATAACATCCGCGCGCTGCCGCCGGAGCTGCTGCGCAAGGGGCGCTTTGACGAGATCTTCTTTGTCGGGCTGCCAGAAACCGAAGAACGACGGGAGATTTTTGCCGTACACTTAGGGCGATTGCGCCCGCACAATCTCAAGGAGTTCGACCTAGAGCGACTGGGATACGAAACACCGGAGTTTTCTGGGGCAGAGATCGAGCAGGCGATCGTGGAAGCGATGCACACCGGCTTCAGCCAAAACCGGGATTTCACGACGGAGGATATCCTGGAAGCGTGCAGCCAGATCGTGCCGCTAGCGCGGACAGCACGCGAGGAGATTCAGTATCTCCAGGATTGGGTGGCGGCAGGGAAGGCGCGCTTGGCGTCGCGCACTAGCGATCTCACCCGTCGGATCCAGCAACAATTGCGGGATTAAAAGGTTGGTCGAGTTTATCGTTCGAGCGCGCTACTTATGAACTGGGTCGGACTGATTCAATTAATTCTGGGCTTCATCTTTGGCATTGCCCTGTTCGTCGGTGCTGGTGTTGGCGCGGGCTATTATTTTCTGTCCCGTTTGGCTGATGCACCGCCACCCCCCACGTTCCCCCCTCCAGAAGAACAGCCAGCCGTTAGCGAACCGACCGAGCCCGAGGAGCCCACGACCGAGTTTGCTGAAACAACAGGAGCTGCCGAGCCGGAGCTTGAGCCAAAAACACCGACCTTTGAGGAGCGCTTCGGACCTTCCGCCTATCGCGCTTTCGTAACTTGGCCCGAAGGATTGCGATTGCGATCGGAACCGGGTGATGGAGGTGAAGCGATCGGGGGAGTTGCGTTCGATCAAGAACTCGTGATTCTCGGCACGAGCGACGACGGCGTCTGGCAGCGGGTTCACGTGCAGGCAACCGGTGAAGAAGCTTGGGTAAAGGCCGGCAACGTCCGTCGGGCAGACGAACCCGCAACCACTCCATAACCGCGATCGCCCTCCGTCAAGAACAGCTGCTCCCGAGGCAGCACGCAAATCAAACAAATTAGTAGACGTTTCGGCAGTCTCCTCAGCTGCAATTGCTGGCCACCCGCCGATTGGGCAAAGCTATTGGACCCAGGCAACGTTGCGACGCTCCATGTCTTCAACGGATTTCGGTAGGGCTGCGGTCAGGACTTCCTGCCCGGCCGCCGTGACTAACACATCGTCCTCGATTCGAATGCCGATGCCCCGCCAGCGATCGTCGACTTCAGGTTGGTCTTCTGCCGGTTTGACATCGGGCGCGATGTAAATTCCTGGCTCGACGGTCAAGACGTGACCGGGCTGGAGGGGTTGCCAGCGATCGTCGCCGAGCTTGTACGCACCCACATCATGGACGTCAACCCCCAGCCAGTGACCGGTTCGGTGCATGTAATAGGGCTTATACTTTTCTTCCTCGATCAGCTGGTCAACGTTGCCCTTGAGGATACCGAGTTCGACGAAACCTTCAACGAGAACGCGAACGGCTTTATCGTGAAACGCATTGTACGGATTCCCCGGTTTGACTTCTGCGATCGCCTGTTGTTGAGCTTCTAGTACGAGTTCGTAAAGCAACTTTTGCTCCGTCGTAAACCGCCCGCCAACCGGGAACGTGCGCGTGATGTCGGAGTTGTAATAGTCATAGGAGCATCCGGCATCGATGAGGAGTAAGTCGCTATCTTGCATCTGGCGCGAGTTCTCAATGTAATGCAAGATGCAAGCATTGACTCCGGAGGCGACGATCGACGGATATGCAGGTCCGAGCGCGCCGCGTTTGCGGAAAACGTATTCCAGTTCGGCTTGGATTTCATACTCGTAGCAACCGGGACGCGTGACTTCAAATGCCCGAGCGTGGGCGTCGACGGCAATCTCCGCAGCGCGGCGCATGAGGGCCAGTTCGGCAGGGCTTTTCACCATGCGCAGTGGGTGAAAGATCGCGCGCGGGTCCTCTAGGGCAATCGGACCGCGACCTTCTTTTTGATACTTGGCAAGCTGCCGCTGCCAGTGGGCGATGACCTTGGTGTCGAAGGCGCGATCGCGCCCCATGCGGTGATAAATGCGATCGGCTTTTTCGATATACTGTGGTAGCTTTTCGTCGAGTTCGTCAATTGAATAGGCAATGTCGGCACCATATCGTTCCTTAGCCGCATCGACGCCCGCACGCAACCCGACCCAGGTCTCCTTCTCGGGATCTTTCGGTTGGACGAACAACACGAACTGGTGTTCTTCGTGATGCGGGGTAAACACCGCCACAGCCGACGGTTCGTCGAAACCGGTCAGGTAATAAAAATCGCTGTCTTGGCGGAACGAATATTCCACATCGTTGTGCATCACGGCCATCGGCGCGCTGCGGAATAGGGCAGTGCCCCCGCCGATTTTTTCCAGTAGCGCCTCGCGACGCTGGCGATATTCTGCAGGCGCGATCGTCATGAAACCTACTGGTGCGATTGTTGCTAAAGTCCCAGGTTCATTCTGGAGGACTGCAAATGTAACTCAATGTTAACTCACTCGGCTAGCCGGTTCTTAAAATAGCGCGATCGCTGGCAATTGCGACCGACTTAGTTGCGATCTCCGCTCGGGTCGGAGGAAGCTGTTTGCGAAAGTGCCAGTCTCGGGCGGCCACGTCGAGTGAGGCGCCGCGGTCCCCGCGGGCGGGGCGGATCGTGCAGTAACACGTAGAAGCACGGGACCAAAAATAGCGTCAGCACCGTTGCCAGCGATAGTCCCGAGAACACCACCACGCCAAGCGGTTGCAGGAACTCCGAGCCCTCGCCTGCTCCGACTGCTAAGGGAAATAGTCCGAGTACAGTCGTCAGCGTCGTCATCAAAATCGGACGCAGGCGCTGCGGTGCCGCTTGCAAAATCGCTACCTGGTGGGAGATGCGATCGCGATCGCGAATTTGGTTGGCCAGCTCCACCATCACAATGGCGTTGTTGACGACAATACCGACTAGCAACACCGCACCGACTATTGCCGTTGCCCCCACAGCCGTATCAGTCACAAACAAACCAAAAATCCCGCCGCTCAGCGCAAACGGTACTGCTAGCCCGATCGCCAGCGGATCGAGCAGCGAATTATATTGAATCGCCATGACGGCAAAGACTAAGAAGGACGCCAGTCCGGCCAGCAGCACCAGCGATCCTTGCAGGGACTCATTGGCGCGGGCGGCGAAGCTGGGCAGCCGCGTCACACCGGGCGGCAGTTTCACGTCCGCCAGCAGTGCATCGACTTCCGCCAGAGCGTTGCTGAGGGTGGCGCCGTCGGTCAGAGTCCCGGAGATCGCGAACACTTCGCGCTGGTCGATGCGCTCGATTTCGCCCGGCGCGCTCCCGCGCTCGATCGCGGCGATGTCGCCGAGGCGCACGAAGCGCCCGTCGCCGGCGAATAACGGAATGGCGCGTAGTTGCTGGGCTTGCTGGACGGAACCGGGTGGGAGCTTTACGCGCACGTCCACCAATCGATCCGCACGTTGCAGCTGCGTGGGAACGGAGCCACCAAGAGCGGTTTGAATTGTTTCACCAATTTCTTCGGCCGTCAGTCCGAGGTCTGCGGAGCGTTCCCAGTCCGGTCGAATTTGTATTTCTTGTTGCGGATCTGCGACATCGGGGCGGAAGCGAGCGAGTTTTGCTTGGCGGAGGGCAGCCAGCACTTGCTTGCCCGCTTGCTGGAGTGCTGCCGAGTCGCCACCTTGCAGTAGGACATCGATTTCCGCACGCACGGGTGAGTTGCTTGTAATCAGGCCGCGCACGGATTCTGGGAACCCGCGCAACTCAATATCGAGCGGGGAGAGGGCGTCGAACTCTTGCTGGATGCGATCGATAACCGCTGCAACGTTGCTGCCCGGCTGCAAGGTAATCGTGCTCGAGCTACGCAGGGCATTCTCGCTCGTGGAGGTACCGAACAGAAAGCCACCGACTGTCGTGAAGGCGTAGTTGACTTCTGGTTGTGCCAGGACGATGCGATCGACGTCCTGCATGACCGCGCGGTTAGTTTCAATGGTCGTCCCCGGCAGAAACTGCACGATTATACGGGCCTGTCCCGTGCTGATGCGCGGCAAGATTTCCTGCGAAAGCCGACCTGCCATCCACAGGCTGCCGCACCCTAGGACGATCGCCGCGATCGCCAACACCACCAAGCGCCACCGCACGACCCCGTCCAGCAGGCGACCGTACTGCTGGGTCAATCCTGCAAAGTGGGCGTCGAAGGAGCGAATGGGCGCAAATTGCTTCAAGCCGCTGGACCGCGGAATCGCCAGCAGGCGCGATGACAGAGCGGGCACGACCGTCAAAGCGACTGCCAGCGATGCAGCCACTGCAAAGGAGATCGTCAACACCAGCTCGTTAAACAGGAGTGAGATGAACCCGCCCGCGAGCAAAAACGGCAAGACGGCAACGAGGTTGGTCGCCGTGGACGCAAATAGAGCCGACTCCAGTTCTCGACTGCTGGCTTCAGCTCGGGCAATCACGGACGCGGGGTCTAGCGGTCCGGCGGCGGCGCGATCGCGCTCCACCCCGGCGACAATGCTTTCGAGCATGACGATCGCGTTATCCACGACGATGCCGACGCCGAGTGCCAAACCGCCCAGGCTGAAGATATTGAGCGATAGACCGAATAAGGCCATTGCCACCAGCGACGCCACGATCGTCAAAGGAATGGCAAGCACAATCACAAGTGTCTGTCGCAGCGAGCCCAGGAACAACAGAACCACGAGTGCGGCAAGTGTCGCGCCGACGAGTCCGGCAACAGCCACATTCCGCAACGAACTGCGGATAAAGCGCGACTCGTCGAGGGTAGGAGTCAGTGCCAGGTCGGCGGGGATCGAGCCATTTGCGGACAAAGACTCCAAGCGCGCCTTGACCCTATCGACAACCTGCACGGTGTTGGCATCGGGCTGCTTCTGGATGCTGACTTTTACGGCGGGCGTGCCATTGAGCGTCACAAAGAGCCGCTGTTCCTCGGTCCCGTCGGTGACGGTGGCAATGTCGCGCAAATACACTTGCTGGGGTGGATCGGAGTTGGCGATCGCGATCGCCAGGTTGCGGATGTCGTCGGCGCTGTCAAAGCGTCCGTTCAGGCGCGTCAGGGCTTCTTCGCTGCCGCCGCGCAGCTGCCCGCCGGAAATATCTTGGTTGCGCTCGCGCAGTGCAGCAAGCACGTCGGCGAGGTCGATGCCGGTTGCTTGCAGGCGCTGGAGGTCCACGGCAACGCGCACTTCCTCGCGGACGCCGCCGGAAACATCGGTGTTGGCTACACCGGGCACGCGGTTCAGCTCGCGGGCGAGTTCTTCATCGGCAAATACCCGTAGCTCCATATCCGAACGCGATGCCGAGGCTAGGGCGAATTCATAGACCGGCAACTGAGAGGGGTCGAACGGAAACAGGCGCGGCTGATCGATCGTGTCGGGCAGGCTGTCGCGTGCGCGGTTGAGGGAGGCAGTCGCGTCGTTGAGGGCGCGATCTAGGTTGCCGCCGGGTTCGAAGAACAAGTCAAGGCTGATGCGTCCTTCGCGGGTGCGCGAGAAAATCTGCACCGCTCCTTCAGTCTGAGCTAGGGCGGATTCCAGCGGTCTCGTTACTGAGTCGACAGCAACATCAGGAGCAACCCCAGGGGCGTCTGCACGCACGCCGATGCGCGGATAGACAATCGACGGCAGCAAGTCTACGGGCAAGCGCGAGGTGGCAAAAAGCCCCAGCACCACAACCGTTAGCGTCAGCATCAGCGTGCCAATGTATCGCCGTATGGCAAGACCGGCTAGACTCGGGCGGGGCGGTGGAGCGGTCATGAACCTCGCAGAGGCTGGCAAAGATCGATCGCCAGCTGTTTCGACTCACTCAAGATAGTGACACGTTCGCGATCGCCCGCTCAGCCCCTCGGGCGATCGGCTCAAGCCGAACGCGATTCGTCCGCGATCGTGCTGGGTGCGGATGCGTAGCACGGAGTAACTGCGGAGCTGCCGGTCTGTCCGCGGCGGGTCGGTAAATGCTACCAATCCAAGAGGTTTTTGAGGGTGGCCCCAACGGCGATGTAAAAGTTTCCTTCCTCTTGAGACCGAAACAATTGGAAAGGGCTGTCGGGAGCCCCTACGAACGGCCGCAAGCGCCAGCCGAGTTGCATCCCGACAACGCTGTAGAGAAGGATCCAGATTTTTAGCAAGAGATTGTTGAGTCGTTGCTCCATGCGGTAGGCAAGATAGCGGCAGCCGCGATAGAGATACCTCACCCCGTAAATCCCACACAGTGCCATGAGTCCCACGTGCATTAACAGTACGAATGAATAGCTGCCAGTGGTAGTGGTGAAGAAAAAAGCGACTGGTGCCAGACTAGCCAAAAGCACGGCTGTCGTGCCCAGAGTCGTGACCATGAGAGCCACGGTTTGGACAAAGCGAAAGCGTTGTCCCAGCAAGACGTTAAATGTATATAGCGAAGGAATACAAATCAGCGCAGTTAGCATGAACAATAGCGGGAGCTTTAAGCCAGAAGAGATTGCCTGGAGCGGGCCGCTACTCAGTCCCATCACAAAACCGTAAACCCCCGAAAGAAGCGCACACAACACTGCCATAGAGACAATAATTCGTGGCAGCTGTCGTTGCGTATGAATTTGTTCGAAGATTGCCGTTTGCGCTCTGAGAATGTAGTCGAGGAACTGGATGATGAGATGTAGCGTACTGCTCTCGGCGATCGCTTTCCGCAACGACCGGGCTTCCTCTTCGTCGAGGGCATTAGTGCAGAATTTGTCTTCCCATCCCTCTTCCACATGGGATTTCTTTGTTTTTCGGGGCTTGCGTCGAGACGTTGGTTCGGCATCGAGCGGGGGCGGCATGCTTACTTCGGGCTCGACGTATTCCGCATCAACTTCTGAGGTCGCCCGATCGGGTTTATGAGGTTGCATCGCTCCTCTTTAAATCTTTCGTCTTGGTCTTCCCTGAATAGTAATCTCCCATTCGATCTGCTCGAGTCGGATACAGTCGGCTAAAACGTCGGATCGAGTCGGATCGAAAGTCGGGAACTTAAGTAGGGTTTGCTGAAAAAGTCCACATAACGAATTTAGGAGGCAGAGAGCTTATGGAATCTGGCTTTTACCATCTAGCCCCAGCTTTTTGCCTCGGATTCACGGCCCAAGTGCAAGGGTTTTGAGGCTCTGGTGCCTATAAACTTGCACTTTTCTGGCATAGAAAACGCTGAGAACGTTTCATTGCGGAGACTCCAGCCTTTTTCAGCAAGCCCTAAGTACAAGAGCATTTGGATCCGCGGCCAGCTCCAATAAGACGCTTTGCAGTTTGGGGAGCAGGCGTAAAAAATCCCCGTTCGGGAAAACGAGGAGGTGTTAGAAATAGAATCGGGCTTCGATCGGTTCGGTTACTGCTAGATTCGGTTAGGACTTGGTCTTGAACGGAGAGCGCTTCTTCTTCTTTTTCTCGCGCGCTTTTTCTTTCTCGTAGCCAATTTCCTTCAGCTTTTTGAGGATGCGTCCGAAGTAGTCTTGGAGGTATTCCTCTAGCGTTGACATCTCTTGCGGATCGAGCCCCAGGATTGCGTAGGTTTCGTCCATCGGCGCGTTCATGGGCTTGTCACTGGCCAGCACTTCCGCGAAGATCAGGCGATCGCTCGCGTTACGGGTCCAGGCAAAAAAACGAGTCAGCCGATACATGAACCGCAATAGCCCCAGCGGCAATCGCGAAATCCGTGCGGTTTTATCCGACAACCGCTCGCATAAGGCGATCGTCTCGCTAGCAGTCCATGCGCGCGGACCCACGACTGGAAAACTACGATTGGTTGCCTCCGGCACTTCAACTGCCCGGACGACAAACTTCGCCACATCCTGAGTATTCATGTAGGCAACCGGCGTACCATCCCCCGATACCCAGACAGCCTGACCGTCCAGAATCGGAATGGCATATTGACCGATTAACCCTTGCATAAAACCAGCCGGACGCAAAATAGTGTATTTCAACCCGGATTCTGCCAAAAACGTCTCCGTGCAGTGCTTGATTTCCATCAACGGCACGTTAGGGAATGCTTCGGCATTCAGAATCGATAGAAATACGTAACGCCCCACCTGCGCCCGCGCTGCCGCCTGAATGAGGTTGACCTTACCATCCCAATCCACCGCCCGAATGCTGACGGATTCGGTTGGGCGGGCCGTCGCTGCGTCAATCACAGCATCCGCACCTTCTAGTGCTGGAGGTAAGGTTTCGGGTTTGCAGATATCGCCTTTGACGATCTCGGCGCCCCACTCCTTGAGAAACGCGGCTTTGCGGGGATTCCGGACCAAACAGCGCACGACATGTCCTTCATCGATCGCCCGCCGCGCGATCTGTCTGCCCAAGGTGCCTGACGCACCAACGATCGTAAGTTTCATTCAGGAATGAGGAGATCTTAAAGTTTCAATAAGATTCTATCAGATTCCCCCCACCGTCCCCCGGAAACGCGCTATGTGGCGCCGATCGCATTGTTGGGCATCCTTCCTTAGCTCGAACTGTTGACAGCATTGGCTTCAATTCCCCATCCTCAAAACAGTAGCAAGTTGCCATTCGTTTCAGTAGAGCTTGTCCAGCCGCTCGCAGTTTCGAGAGTCGAGTTGGCGCAGTTGCATCTTTAGCAGCCGTATTCAAGGAATTGGCAGCGAGGTGAGTAAGTATGTCGATTGTCAGCGCCCTGTCCTTAGAAGATTGTCAGCGCCCTGTCGTTAGAAAGAGTTGATGTCGTTACGGCGGCCAAAATCCCAGATGCTCAGAAATACCTGCAGCTGGCGATCGCGTCCGGGCAGCACCTCACTCTCAAGCTAACCAAGGAAATTCAGCCGCAATCAGTGATTTTGCAACTCGGCGATCGCATCGGGATCGACGGGGTGCAGAAACACAAACTCGGCAGCATTAAACTCAACGCGTGGGCGTTGCAGGCGAGGTGGCGGATGAGATAATCGCCCGCAGGCGCGCAGTCTGTCAAGTTTGACGCAATTGTTACCCCTGCGGCCAAACCGAAGGCAAAGGCGAAGAAATTAGAGCGCAGCCTCGTTTGCCAGAAATCTTCTTGTTGCAAGCGCGGTGCGAAACCGGTCTATCGCGCGCTCGAGACGGAAGAAGACGAGCGCGTGGTGGCGATCGTGTCGCGGTCAAAGCAACGGGTTGCATGAAGCAATGCAAGCGCGGACCCTGCGTTTCCCTCGCTGGCAGCAAAGCGCGGTATCTTCGCGTTGCGGCAGATAGCGTTCCCAGCCTGCTGGACGAGGACTTTCGAACTGAGGAGCTCGTCGCACAGGTTGTCAGTTTATCTCTCTGAGCCGAGTTGCAGCCAAGCTGCGATCGGGTGGGTCGGCACGTCAGGTGCGCGTTGGGTGCAGACAGGATAAGAACTCCTGGGCTGCTGCCAGGCCCGAATCCAGGGACGACTCGACAAGGTTGCCACTGCACCAGTTGCCGGTGCAGGTCAGCGGTAATGGTAGGGCGATCGCGACAAAAGACTGCAACCTGTCTGGAAGCGCTCGTTACTCTACCACGACGCACCACTCGTGCAACTCGTATTCAACGCAGTGGTTTCGAACGAGCGGGTCTCGCGCGACGATCGCTTCAGCAGCTGCCAACGACTCGGCTTCGAATAAGAGCATCCCGCCACCGTAGCTCGCCCAATAACCGGTGCGCGCTTTGTAACCAGCAGCGATCAGCTCTTTGACATAGGCAATGTGGGCGGGAACGTAGCGATCGAAAGTCGTTTTATCGACGATGCCGCGTTCGACTTTGACGAAGAGGGGCATGGGTTGCGGTATCCGGTAGTCGAGTTGCAGGAAACATGTGCTTTGTCAGCGAGTGAGGAGAGGAAGCAGTCATTCAGGATTTTAGAGCAAACGGTCGTCGGACAAGCGATCGCGAGCGACGTCGAGCCGCTTTGTGGTGCGAACGAACCGAACCTCATAAACTGCTATTGATTCAGGGCGATCGTTATGAACGGGGAAGGGACGGAAGCGCGGTCGGTTGGAATGGCAATGCTTGAAAGCTTTCAAAGCAGACAGCTGTATCGAGTTGATGCTGCACTGAGGAGCTCGTTGATTTTGTGTTTCCCCCACCATGCCGAAGTTGTCGGGGACGGTGCACCACCGACCGCCGCGATGCGACCTTCTTAGCCACCGGGCGATCGCCATGGGCATGCCGTCAGGGCAAAACCCCAACACTGATGAGAACACTTGCGAGCCTACCGTTTTGGCAAAACAGGATTTGCCTGACCGAAGAGGTTAGGCACCGCCGTATCGTTGGAGCATGGGGTTGGCATTCTACTGGCGCACGATCGCGATGGCATGCTGCTCCAAACGCACGGACGAACCGATTCCGGAGACCGCCCTGCACGCCGATCGAGAAGTTGCGAGTGCGTGTTTAGAAAAGCGTTAAATGCGCACCGGCACCTGCTCGCCGGCGCGCGGCTCGTATCCGTCCGTAATGCCGGGAAGTTTAGATAATCTTGGCGGCACGCAAGCCGTAGTACAAGCCGAACGCGAATGCTGTGAAGCCGACGAGAATGCCCAGGTAAACAACGGCTGCCATTGGTGAATCTCCTCTAGAAGCAGTAAGCAACAATACTTTAGCGCTTAACGCGGTAGACTCAACCGAACGTGGAGTGCCAACTCAGTATTTACACTGATATGGGCCGTTCGGAAGCACCGCGGTCGCGAGAGCAGTCATAATAGCAAGCAACCGAACGCCGACGTGCGCACCGGCTAACGCTACGCGGACGGTGATGCGCTGCTAGCACGCTCGGCTTAAGCTTTTTCAGGGGTTTACACTGCATGAGAACTCAGTTGCGAGAGTCGCAAGGATCGGAAAACTGGCTGAGTCAGTTTCTCATAGCAGCAGGACGCTTCTGGTCGGTTGCCAAGCTTTACTGGTTTGGTCCGGAGCGCTGGCGGGCGTTAGGCTTGCTGACCGTGGCGATCCTAATGCTGGGAGTGTCAACCGCACTGGGAGTGTTCCTCAACGGAAAGCGCGGCGAGATCGTCACAGCGCTTGCAGAACGAAATGAATCGAGCTTCGGTCAAGCTGTACTGTTTTACCTGCTGACCTTAATTTTTTTCGTCCCGTTGTTTGCTAGCTTGAATTACCTGTTTCAGCTGCTCGGATTGTTCTGGCGGCGCTGGTTGACGGACTTCTTTCTCGGGGGATACTTCCGCGATCGGTCCTACTACAAGCTGGCAAGTGAGGAAAATATCGACAACCCAGACCAACGAATCTCGCAGGACGTGCGAAGCTTCACTCAGCTATCGCTTTTCTATTTTTTGATCTTTGCGAGTGCTCTCTTCGATATTGTCGGCTACGGAACTCAACTTTGGTCGATTTCGCCATGGCTGGTTGGGTTTTTGGCGATCTACTCTGCGATCGGCATCTTTGTCGTGACAGGTATCTTTGGGAAAGTGCTGGTTCGGCTGAACTTCGAACAGCTAAAACGCGAGGCGAACTTCCGCTTCGGCCTGGTCCGCCTCCGCGAGAACGCCGAGCCGATTGCCTTCTATCGCGGCGAACAACAGGAAAAAGACCATCTCGACGATCGCTTTACCGACATATTCAACAATTTCAGGCGTCTGATTTTGTGGCGGGAGCTGGGTCTCGGCTCGTTTACAAATGCATATCGAAACATCACCTTTGTGTTACCGTATCTTATTCTGGCGCCCCGAGTACTCAATGAAGGTTTGGAACTCGGGCAGGTCGATGCCGCCCGCGGAGCATTTCTACAAGTATTTTTAAGCCTGAACCTCATCGTCGATCGCTTCGAAGGATTGACGGAATTCGGTGCGGGTATCGATCGCGTTTGCAGCTTCGAACGAGTGCTGCGCCGCCGCAGCAGCGAGGAGGACGACACTCAGCAACCCCATATCGATATCCTGCCGAGCCAAGAGATTGCCCTCACCAACGTAACGCTGCAAACACCAAATTATCAGCGCACGCTCGTGCGCAATTTGGACCTAACGGTGCCGGGGCATGGATTGCTGATCGTTGGGGCCAGCGGCTGCGGCAAAAGCTCGCTACTGCGGGCAATCGCCGGGCTGTGGGATTCGGGTTCGGGTAAAGTCCAGCGGCCGGACCTCAACGAGATCCTATTTTTACCGCAGCGGCCCTACATGGTGCTCGGCACGCTGCGCGATCAGCTGCTTTACCCGAGCAAGCAACTGGACTTGAGCGATGACGATCTCCAGCAGGTGCTCGAGCAGGTCAACCTGCCTGACACGGCAGCGCGATCGGGCGGGCTGGACGCGCAACACAACTGGTCGGAAGAGCTTTCCTTGGGCGAGCAACAGCGACTGGCATTTGCGCGCATTCTCACGAACAAGCCGCGCTACGTCATCCTCGACGAGTCCACGAGCGCGCTCGATACCGATAACGAAGAGCACCTCTACAGCCTGCTTCAGGAATCGGGCGTGACCTACGTGAGCGTCGGGCACCGTCCCACCCTTCGAAAGTTCCACCAGCTCGTACTGGAGCTGTCTGGCGACCAACAGTGGCATTTGCAGCCAGCCGGCACGTCCGAACCGAGTGCTTGAAGACCTGGAACTGTCCTCCCCTCGCTAAGCAAACGCGTGGGGAGATTCTGGCTAGGGGTTCTTTTGTGCGAAAAGCATCTTATATGTTTAGGTCGATTTGGTAATGATAGTTTTGATGAATCTTGGGAAGCGGCATGAAGCGATTCCTTGTCCTGGTCGAGCCAGCACTGCGACTGAAAATAAGCGGCCATCTACCTGCTTACCAGATCGCACTGAAAGCCGGCAGTTCTCGATGTAAAAATTCCGTGTAAACGAAATCTCCAAATGCCACGAGCGGCTCGCCCCTGGCATTTGGAGATAAAAAAGTTCTGCCGCTTAAAAAGTTCTGCCGCGGTCGTGCTAGCGGCGTTCGCTCGGCAACCAGCAATTACGACATCGGTGCTGCTTCCGGTGCTTCCGGCGCTTGTTCGTTCGGGCGGACGTAGACCGGCGGCTCGGTAATCACGCCAACGAGATCGTCGCTGGAGAAGCAGAGACTTGCCCGACCGGCTTCGACGGGGATTTGGAACAGCGAGCGACGGCCGGTATTTTGCGCGCGTTCGAGCACGGCACCGAGCAGGCTCCTCAGCAACGGAGTATCGCTTTTAAGGGCTAGCGTTTCCTTATAACCGCCGCGCAGGATAACCTTAACGACGATATCTTGCCCTTCAGTAGCTTGAGCGGCGTCTTGCGTGGGTATGCTCGCGGTCATGCAAATGTCTCCTGATAAATGTCTGTTGTTACCTAAATGTCTGTGTCGTCTGTAATGCTTGCGTCGTCTGTGACGCCGGCTCTGCCTCTGTGCGGTCTCGGACAAATATAACAAAACGTTTTGAGATCTGTAGTTAAGGAGACATTAAACTCGCATTTGCGTGCGGGCAGAAAACTGAAACCTTCTAGTTCGAGCGACTTGGCGAGATAGCAACCAACTGAGGGGTTGCGCCGCCGCAGGACTCTCGCACGACAAGAAGGGCAAGGACGCCGGCGAGTAAGGAGGCAGATGACTTGCCCCAATCATGCTTTGCAAGAGATCGCCCGACTCGCTGGCCGTGTGGCTCCTACGGTAGGCTGGAGCGGACGTGCTCGGTTTCCCCAAACGGCTGTGAATCTCTAGGAATTGCATGGATCTACTGCGATCGCTGCCCCTCGGTTTGTACCTCGAGCATCCGGTGACGTGGATGCATCGGCTCGACGCGCGCGTCAAATTTATCTGGTTGATGGGCTTCCTACTGACACCGATCCTGGCGAACGCCGCCTGGCGAATCGGATTAGTGGGATTGCTGATGTTGCTGGCCCTCGCAGCTGGGATTCCACTGCGGGTGTGGAAACAGCAGCTCGGATGGTTGCTCGTCCTTTGCAGCTTGGTGTTTGTGCTAACCTGCATTTTTAATGATGGATTGGCGGCAAGTACAACCGCCCGTCTACCCGCCTTGGACCTCGACCTACCTCAGCCCGGCCGCTACGACTACATCGTTGTCTCGACGGGCAAAATCCGCGTTACGCAACGATCGCTGGAATTGGGGATTTTGGTGAGTACGCTAATTTTTACCGTGCTCTACAGTTCGAGTCTGTATTTACTGACAACCGCTCCCGAGGAAATCGCAGCCGGCCTCGAAGCACTGATGCGGCCGCTACGTTACCTGAAAGTTCCCGTGACGGAAGTTGCTTTGACGCTGACGCTATCGCTGCGCTTCATTCCCCTCGTACTCGAGGAAATTCAGAACTTAGCTCGTTCGATCGGCACCCGCGCGATTGACTGGAAGCAGTTGGGCTTGCGCCGCAGTATCCAACTATGGTTGCTGGTTGCCGAACGCCTTCTTGCCAACTTACTATTGCGTGCCGAACAGATTGCGATCGCAATGGACGTGCGCGGTTTTACGAGTCCCGATACCCATCGCGTTCGCTGGCACGACCTGCGCCTGCGGAGCGGAGACTGGTTGGCAGCCCTCGCGTTGGTAGTGTTCCTTGTGGGACGAGCGATCTGGGGGAACAAATCCGCATAGGTTCCTACAAA
Source organism: Rubidibacter lacunae KORDI 51-2 (assembly GCF_000473895.1). Taxonomy (NCBI): domain Bacteria; kingdom Bacillati; phylum Cyanobacteriota; class Cyanophyceae; order Chroococcales; family Aphanothecaceae; genus Rubidibacter; species Rubidibacter lacunae. Next base: position 34,712 of record NZ_ASSJ01000021.1, read on the forward strand.
CGCGCCGGCGTTCAGAATCTCATGCCATCCCCCATTGCTCTTTTTTAGAACAACGGCTTGCCAAGCTGTTGTTGAGTTCCCCGCTCTACTTCAACGACAGCTGCCGGCACTCGTCTCCCAAAGGTAAGGGTTGCACTAAACGCTCGTCCCCCTTACTGCGGGCAACAATCAGGCGTCGCTCGAGGTTCCCCTGGACGCTAGTACGCACAAATGATGACGTAGTTTCGTGTAGGGGTTGCTGCTCGTCTAGCGGCGTTGCCGGATGCGCCGCCTGTAGGGTCGTGCTGGGATTGCAGGTTGCACCGCGATAGGTTCGTTGCGATCGCGATCGCTGTTCGGGAACGTGACGCAGGTAGCGATAGTGCCAGTTTTGCGCGCGATACTTGCCACCCGTGTCGCCGAGTTGAATATCGATCTCTAACGGCTGCCAATCCGTCTCAATGCCGCGGTAGGTGAGTTTCATCACGATTTTTAAACGATTATTTAAGCGTGTTGATGGAGATCTGAATCGATCCATCGGGCTACTCGCCTGCAGCTAGTTCTGCCCTAAAAAAAGCCAGGGGTGGATGCGGAAAGTTTGAAAGATCGTTAGCAATAAAGCGTCTTGTAAGCTTGCTTTTGCCCTCAGGTATTCTCTCGGAACCACTTCCGAGAGAATAGGCGTTGGAGACTTAGCGAGCGATCGCCGAGCTCCTGAAGAACGCAGGCTGCCGTGGAAATTTTCAGCAGATACCTACTCAACTTGAAATTAGATGCTGATGGGGACCTAAGTATCCGCAAACGCGCTTTAGACCTGATAGTCGACGCCACGGTAGGTCATTTGTTTGTGGCTGACACGCCGAACGCTTTGCTTGGGATGGTGTAAACGCCAAGGCGAGCCGCGGTAGGTGCCGCCAACCTCTCCTTCTTCAACTTCAAGCGCGGACGGCTGGTAATGGTAATGGACGCCACGAAACAGGAACTCCATAATGTTTTCCTCTAGGCTGTAGACAAATCGCGCTTGGCAGCGGTCTTCTCCCATAGCAGGTCGCCTGCGAGGGGCATTTGTCATGGGATCTTTACCTGCTCGCTAGCATTTTAGTCCAGAAATTCTGTATCGTGTTTAACGGTTTGTGTTCCATGTCACCATGTTCGGATAAGTTTTTTTAAGCAAATCCTGACATTGGAGTGCATAATTACAGCCTTACCCCGCCTCCCCGATGCAAGCGGCGCTCCAACGGTGTTGGTCCCAGAAGCTCGAGCAGAGAGCTGGAGTATTTGCACATGCAGGCATTGAGTCGCGCAGCTCCGACCGACCGCTCAGCTGTGCCCGTCTTCCAAGGGACTGGTGTCAAATCGCAAGTACGATCAGGCAGCATCCCGACTGACGGGGAGTTGCAATGGGGAGTAATGCCTCTGGACGAGGTGACAGCATTGGGGAAAGTGCGCTAAGTTGCCGATTCGTACTCCCCAAAAAAATCTCCATGCCCTGGCAGGTCGATCTCTTCCGCCGCCCGTTAAGTGACGATCGCGGTGAGACGTTATGGGAACTACTAGTCTGCGATCCGTCCGACGGTAAGGTGCAGGACGCACGAGCTCCGCAGTCTCAGGTTGGAACGGCTTGGCTTGCCGCTCGGCTGCAGGCAATGGGACCGCTTCCCGAGCGCCTGCAAGTTTTTCGTCCGCAAGCGCTCGGACCGATCCGCGCGGCCGCGCAACAGCTCGGGCTGTCCGTCGAGCCGACGCGGCGCACGCACTTGCTCAAGCAAGCACTCCGCGATCGCTGTGCCAGCTATGCAAACGTCGAATTCGATCCGTTGGCGCTCGACCGACCGCCCCCACAACCTGTCCCCGAGACGCTGTGGGGCGATCGCTGGCAATTTGCCGCGCTGCCAGCTGGCGAGTTAAGTGCCACCCTGGCTACGCTGCCGATTCCCATCCGCAACCTCCCCGCAGATTTGCTGCCGCGGACTCTCGGCATTGCCGCCGCCGCCCGCATTCCCGGCATCGCGATCGCGGGCGGGCGACGGTCGCGCCAACTTGCCCGTTGGTTGGAGGAGGCGAAACCATTTGCTGTAGAGTACCTGCCGGCTGAGACCGCTGGCTCGGGTGGACTGATTCTCGAAGCCGGTTTGCACGATCGCTGGATCCTCTCCACATTTGAGGACGCTGAGGTGACGGCAGCGGCGCAAACTTACTGCGATCGCCGAGACGTCGTCCGGGGGCTGCATTTTCTGCTCGTTCAACCCGACGACACCGGGAAGACCTACAGCGGACTTTGGTTGCTGCAGGCACTCTAAACCTAGGGTGGGGAGCGGCTGTAGGCGATCGCGCGACCGCCTTGTGTAATCGAACTGGCGAGTGGAGCGTCGAGAGCTTGCAACGTTATGTCAAGATACTTTACATAGGGTTGTGTCGCGCTATCGGCGCGAACGGATGGCCGGTCGTGTCAAGGGCAGTTGCAGTTTGCATCGGGACGTAGCGTCATCAAGCGCTCGAATGCCATCAAATACTTGCTGCCTCGCTCGACGCGGCGGCAGTCCCTGCGCGATCGGCGCCGATCGCAGCGGCGAATCGCCGACCATTCGTAGCACTCAGTAAGAGAGCCATCATGAAGAAAGACATCACTCGCTATCGCAATATCGGCATCTTCGCCCACGTAGACGCGGGCAAGACGACCACTACCGAGCGGATCCTCAAGCTCACCGGCAAAATTCACAAGATCGGCGAGGTGCACGAAGGCGCGGCGACGACCGACTTTATGGAGCAGGAACAAGAGCGCGGAATTACGATTCAGTCCGCTGCTACGAGCTGCTTTTGGAGCGACCACCAGCTCAACATTATCGATACGCCCGGTCACGTTGATTTCACCATCGAGGTGTATCGGTCCTTGAAGGTTCTCGACGGCGGTATTGGGGTTTTCTGCGGCTCAGGCGGAGTCGAACCGCAGTCTGAAACCAACTGGCGCTACGCGAATGATTCCAAGGTTGCGCGGATTATTTACGTCAACAAACTCGACCGCATCGGTGCGGACTTTTTTAACGTTGTCAAGCAAGTTGAAAACGTGCTGGCAGCCAGACCCTTGGTGATGGTATTGCCCATCGGTCACGAAAGCGACTTCACAGGCGTTGTCGATCTGCTATCGCGCGAGGCGTGGGTGTGGGACGACTCCGGCGACCCGCTGAAATACGAGATCCAAGACGTGCCTGCCGACATGGCTGATGACGTAGAGACGTACCGGGAGCAACTAATTGAAACTGCGTTAGAGCAAGACGACGACCTGCTCGAGCAGTACCTTGAGGGCGAGGAGCCGAGTGTCGAGGATATCAAGCGCTGCATTCGCAAAGGCACCATCGAATTGGCCTTCTTCCCGACTTACTGCGGCTCTTCATTCAAGAACAAGGGCGTCCAGTTAGTGCTCAATGCAGTGGTCGATTACCTGCCCAACCCGACCGAGGTTCCGCCGCAACCGATCGTCGACCTGGAAGGGCACGAAACCGGCGATTACGCTTACATCGATCCCGAGAAACCGCTGCGGGCGCTGGCGTTCAAGATCATGGACGATCGCTACGGCGCGCTGACCTTTACGCGCTTGTACTCGGGAAGTTTGAGCAAAGGCGACACGATTCTCGATACGGCAACGGGCAAAAGCGAGCGCGTCAGCCGCTTGGTGGAGATGCACGCCAACTCCCGCGAGGAAGTCGAGAGCGTTCAAGCCGGCGACATCGTGGCGATTGTGGGTATGAAGGGCGTTCAAACCGGTCACACGCTCTGCGACCCGAAAAACCCAGCCACCTTGGAGCCCATGGTCTTCCCGGACCCAGTCATTTCAATCGCCGTGAAGCCCAAGGACAAGGGCTCGACGGAAAAGATGAGCTTGGCACTCAGCAAGATGGTTCAAGAAGACCCGTCCTTCCAGGTTGAAACTGACCAGGAAAGCAACGAAACCATCATCAAGGGCATGGGTGAGCTGCACTTGGACATCAAAGTCGATATCCTCAAGCGCACCTATGGTGTGGAAGTGGAAGTCGGCAAGCCGCAAGTTGCCTACCGCGAGTCCATTGCCAAGCGCATCGAAGACAGCTACACCCACAAGAAGCAATCCGGTGGTTCCGGTCAATACGGCAAGATCGACTACGTGATCGAACCCGGCGAAACTGGCAGTGGCTTCTCCTTTGAGTCCAAGGTTACGGGCGGCAACGTGCCGCGCGAGTACTGGCCGGCAGTGCAAAAGGGCTTCGAGTCCTGCGTGGACAAGGGCGTCCTGGCAGGGTTCCCGGTCGTGGATCTAAAGGTGACGCTGACCGACGGTGGCTTCCACGCGGTGGACTCATCGGCGATCGCCTTCGAGATCGCGGCGAAGGCAGCTTACCGTCAGACGCTGCCCAAAGCAGCTCCGCTGCTACTCGAGCCGATTATGAAGGTGGACGTGTTCGCACCCGACGACTATATCGGCGACGTGATCGGCGACCTCAACCGCCGCCGCGGCATCATCAACTCCCAGGAGTCCGGTGCGATGGGCGTGCGGATTAAGTCCGAGGTCCCGCTGGCGGAAATGTTCGGGTACATCGGCGATTTACGGACGATGACTTCCGGACGCGGTCAATTCTCCATGGAGTTCTCGCACTACGCCCCCTGCCCGAGCAACGTGCAGCAAGAGGTAATTGCTGAAGTGAAGGAACGTCAAGCTGCTGCCTAAAGTGCACGAGTTAAGAGATCGCGTCCGGTGCGATCTCTTAGCAGCAAGATCGGTTCGGCAACCCAGGGGCGATCTCAGATCGCCACTGGTTTATCACCACACACTCGAAGGCTTCTAACCTTCAGATCTAGTTCTGGCAGACGATTCCTCCCTCATACGCCCGCCCGCCTTCGTTGCCAGAAACTTCAAGGTGTTGAGTTTCGCTTTACCACGTTGCGTGCCGCTCGTCCCGAGCGCGTCTTGGGCTGAGTCCGCCTCCTTCCCGACGGGTGCGTCGAAGCCTTATTCGAGGGCGATCGCGCTGCTGTTTAGGCGATGGTGACATGGTGTCAAAGTTGGCCGTCTAGCTGCTGTTGAGCGGGATATCCAAACCCATCCCGAACCTCCCGAACGGCTAACTGACTTCATTATCTGCAGTTAGCTTCTGCACTTCACGAGCTCGCTTCAAATGCAGCTTCGGCATGGTCTTAAGAGCAACTCAAAAAGCTTTCTGATTGTGGCGTACCTGTAGGTGAAATGCTCGTGCTGCATTACCGACCTTCAGTCTTGAGAGAATTAATCGAGGTGCCTTAGATATTTATTGCGCTCGCTTTCCAAGCTGAGGAGCTTGTTGCTCTTCAGGTGCGTAACCGAGCTGAAGCATCCTCCGAGTTCCCGGGCGATCTCGCGACTGGGCTGATACTGCGAAATTCCACGTGCGCGCAACAGAGCTAGCGTCGAGGGCATATATGCTTGTACGGTAAGCTCGCCTGCGGCTCCGACCAGATAAACTTTTGTAACGCTAAGTTGTAACGCTAAGATCGTCAGCGAACCCAAACTGACACCCAGATAGCTGCATGAAAGCACCTACAACATCTGATGTTGCAGCCACGAGTGACGCGATCGCCCCACATTGGCAGCTCGAGCTGCTGTACGATGGCGAGTGTCCCTTTTGCCTGCGCGAGGTGAACTTTTTGCAGCAACGCGACTCGGGGCGCGGACTAGTGAACTTTGTTGATATTGCATCGGACGGCTACGCTGTTGAAGCACACGGCGGCGTCAATTATGCCACGGCAATGGGACGCATCCACGCCGTGCTGCCGGCCGGGAGCACCATCGCCGGCGTTGAGGTGTTTCGACGAGTTTATGAAATTTTGGGGCTGGGTTGGGTATATGCCCCCACGCGCTGGCCGGTCGTCGGTGCGTTCGTCGACCGAGTCTATGAGTTTTGGGCGGACCGGCGACTGAAGTGGACCGGGCGACCGGATTTGGAGACCTTAGTTGCACGAAGGACCTGCGGCGATCGCTGTCAGCTCTCCGATTAGCGTCGCTGTCCTATAACATCTTGGGATGCAATTGCCTCAACGCAAATGTGTTGTACGCCAATCAATGTGTAGTATGCCAATCTGGTTCGCGGGTTTCATTGCGAAAGCCTGCCTCCAGTAATTATTAATCCTGACACGAGCGCCACCGTAATCCCGCTGTCCAGATGATGTCGATTTCTGCAACCCGCGCGTATTAAATTTCCTTCAGAACCTGCTACTCGGGCATTACGCTCTTTCCCAGACCGTCCGCCACCAGCGGAAGCGTACTTTCCTACTAGTCTTGCGTTATATGCAACCTGTGGGTAGACGCTAACGCGGCGAAATGGTAAATGGGATCGTGCATCCAAAACTCAAAGCGAAAACGCCCAATATGGGTTTGACCATCTAGTTCGGCAACCGCAACTGCCTCGCGCGTGGCGCACGAACGCCGACATTGTCGTCCTACTCGGGGTTCTTAAGCTTGCGAGCGTGGATCGCGTTTTCGGAGTTGTCGAGTAAGGGTGAAACGGCCTTTCCCGCTGCCGATACGCTCTTGGAGCGAGGCGACTTTCAACGCTAGCTTTTTTGAGGGATTAATGCCGTCCTACGATTAATCGTGTGCTTAATAATCGCGTGCATAACATCCATTCCTTAAAGTGGGCAAGGAGAGACTCGAACTCTCAAGGCCGAAGCCGCCGCATTTTGAGTGCGGTGCGTCTACCAATTCCGCCACTTGCCCGCAGCTTCATTATTATAGTTCGCGCGATAAGGAGCCAACAAGGCGTCGTATTCTCGCGATCGAGCCCAGCGCTCGATCTCGCGAGCCCGCAGCACCGGCACGGGATGGGTCAGTTGTTGGGTGTGGGCAATCTTCAACGCGTCGCCGAGTTCCGTGCTACCAAACGCTTCGTAGGCGCGTGCTTGTTCGATGAACGCATCCAGGTTCAAGCGCTGAGCCAATGTCGGCGAGCCGCCCGCCAGCTTCATCAGCACCGACATCACCACGCGTGGTTCCTGGATAGCCAGTAACGCTGCTCGATCGCAGGTGAACTCGGCACACCGCATCCACTCCAGTAACTGAGACTTCAGCGGCTGCGAAAGCAGCTCGCCCCAAGCGGGAATCAGATTGGCAGCCTGCACGAACAAATTTACCAACGTCAAATAAACCCCGTGCTCGCACTTGAGGTGACCCAATTCATGGGCGATGACGGCTTGAACTTCCTCGGGTGTCAGCAGCTCTAGCAATGACGTATGGATGACAACGAACGGCTGTTTGCCACGCATGGCGAAGGTGTAAGCGTTGGGCACCGGATGCTGCTGTACGTATAGTTGCGGCAGATCCAGATCCAGTCGCCGGCAGGCTTCGACCAGCAACTTGTGAATGTCTGGCAGTTGGCGCTCGCTCACGCGGACGCTGGCGGCAATATTGGTTACGTAAAAAAACTGCTCTGCCACCGACCCCAGAATGTTGCGGATAGCAAAGTCCAGACCGGGGAGTTCCCTGAGCGCTCGCGTCGCATTGCGATCGAGCGGATGTTGAAAGGAGTCTGCTCTGAGACCGACGAGAGCGTACTTGTTGGCTGCAGTCATAGCGGCTATTGCGGCTGAGGTAGATACGAATTGCAATTAGCTCACGCCCAACCACTCGCAAATGCGCTTCAAGCTTTTCCAGTCTGGACGGCGCTTCAGTCCATCGCGCAGATTGGCGATAACGTCGGCACGGACTTCATCGCTGACATCAAGCAGATGCTGGGCCGCTTCAATATGTTCGCGGACGCCGGTTTTTTTTGTATCCAGCATTGCGATTGCTAGGTTCACCCGCGCTTGCGGTGCGGCTTTATCGAGTTTGACGCTTTTCTGCGCTGCTTTGAGAGCGCGGTCGGGCTTTTCAGTTAGCAAGTACAACCACGCCAAGCTACTCCACCCGGCCGAATTACGCGGAGCGCGATCGCAGATGTCTTTGAAAAGGGGAATCAGCTCTGCGGGAGATGCGCCGTCCTCGTAGCGCTTCAGTCCTTGTTCGTACAGGGTCTCAATGGAGTCGGTCATGCTGGCTTAATTTATCGTATCGTTGGTCTCCGCACCACACGCCGCCGCTGCCGACGCGCCTGCGATCGCTCGAATTCTCAGCAGGCAGGTGTACCTCAGACACCAAAGGACTTGCCGCAGCCACACGTTTGGCTGGCATTCGGATTTGAGAACTGAAAGCCACCACCGATCAACGCAGTACTGTAATCGAGCTGCATGCCGTAGATGTAAAGTAAACTTTTTGGATCGACAATGATGCGGAAGCCGTCTTCGTAAGCGAAGACTTCATCATCGTCGCGAATGTTGTCAGCGCTGTCGAAGTCCATCGTGTAGGACATGCCAGAACAACCACCGCCGCGGACGCCGACGCGCAAGCACAAGTCGGCGCTCTGCTGAGCGCGCAACTGTCGTAAGTGCTGCATGGCCGTGTCGGTTACGAGGATGCCCTTTTTCGGTTGGGTTGCTTGTGTCATATCGGGTACGCTCGACTAGTCGTTGCAAGAACGCAAAGAACTCTTTTGATTATCTTAATTCACGTTCCATTTGCCCCGCCGGCCTGTCCGAGTGGGAGGAAGGGCTCTGGTGCTTGGGGCTACTGCAAGCTGCGATGATGGAACGGCAGCGAGGCCGCAGCAGAGACTCGCTAGTAACAACCCACGGTGAGGTCTGGGGATCGAACCTTTCAGTAGCAAGCGCTACGAGTCTGCAGGGGCGAGCATTTTAAAAAAGGCATCGTCGAGGTCGTAACCGAGCATCTGTGCAAAAGACTGCAAACGCGACCGGCTCGGTAGTTGCTGCTGACCCAGCCAGTTTGCGATCGCGAAGATTTTGCTCATAACGAAGAGCTCTAGGGCCTCGGGGTTGTACTGAATGCCTTCCGTACGATGGAACTCGTGTGGGACGAGCATTGCCGCATAGCGCCCCAACTCGCCCGCTCGCCAGTCGAGGGCGAAGGGCAGCCACGGATAGCGTGCATCTGCGCGCACGAACCACAACCTGACCTCGGGAATCTCCGATAACTCGCGCGGGTCATTTGGATCGCGCGGAATGTCAATTACGAATACCAGCTGCTGCTCGCACTTTGCGATGCTGCCCCCTGTCAGTAGCGGCTCCACGACAGCTTCCAAGGGCGACAAATCCAAGCGCGCGATGTGGCTTACTTGCAGTGCGATCGTCGTCGCCATCACGGCTCGTCCTCTGCGAATTCTCCGTCACGATTCTAGTGAACTCTCTGAAACTCGGGGGCTTGCGCAGAGCGGGATCTCGCTAAAGACTGGGTCGTTTGCAGCGGTTTTATCGCCCAATAGGGTGCAATCACATACATCAAGGTTTCTAACAGAAGACTACATAAGACAAAGTTTTGTTTTAGAAGTCGTACTAAACGTGTCTGAGTTCGTAAAAATGCAGATATGCAATTAAAGTACGGCCGCTTCTGAGTCCAGATTTTTAGATCTCTTTTTTTATAGGCTCTAACATGTTCGCGTCAAAAACGTATTTATTTTGATGTCCGCCGAGGTTAGGTTCATGTCTGAATGCCCGTATTGCTCGGATCGTTTGCTCCGCCATGTCCGCCAGGGCGAGATTTATTACTTTTGCCAGAGTTGTCGTCAGTCGTTGCCCGACGTGGCACTGCTGCGGCGCGATCGTGCCCGTCCTTGACAACTTCCATACATCCGCGCCCCGAATACAAGCTCACTCGCTTGAGCTCCTAGCTCCCTTGTGCCTAGTCGAGGAGATCGTGCTCGAGCGATCGCCTCGGCAAAATTAGTTCGCGCTCGCGCAAAAACCCTAGGAAAAGTTATTGGGGTAGAGTAATTCCGAGAACAAACACAATACAAAACAGGAGTCTTCAAGCGGATTGACCGATGAAGACTCCTGTTTTATGGGAATAAATAAATTATGGCGGGAGGCGGATTTGAACCACCGACCTTCGGGTTATGAGCCCGACGAGCTACCAGACTGCTCTATCCCGCGTCGCGCTTTTGGATTATAGCGAACCGATATGGGATTCAACAACTTGGCTTCTCGGCAATGCCCAAAGTTCAGCAAATCGGTGGCTCGGTCGTGCGCCTGCGCTGGTCCTGCCCCTGTTACAGCATTTCCAGTTCGCCGACGACTTCCAAGCGCTTGTGCGGTCCAAAGACGATGAAGCGATCGGCCAGCGACTCTGATGCTGCAGGCGTGATCCAGCCCAGCTGTCGCAGCAAATGAATTGCAGCAGCATACTTCGCACGCTTGGCTCCGTCTACCACTTTGATTGCAAGACCCATCCCTTCCCCAGCGCGTCCGATACATTGAATACCCTCTGAACCAGCTTTGCTGATGAGGTTGCCACCCGTCGCGCGCATCACTTCCGTGTCGAACGTACTATCGCCGCCGATGAGCTCGGGGTAGTGCGTCATCGCTCGTGCAATCCGCTCGAGGTAGAGGTTGTCACCTGCGGCCAAGCGCGCATAGAGCGTCGCCAGCTGAGCGAGTTGCATGCAATAGGTCGGCGCACCGCAATCGTCCCGAGCACTAATGAACTCCTCGCCTGGCATCTGCAACTGTTCGGCAATCTGGGACAAGATCAGTTGCTGGATCGGGTGTGTCGGACGCAAATACGTTCCTAACGGCCAGCCGCGTTGCTGACAGACTGTCAGCATGCCGGCATGTTTTCCAGAACAATTATGTTTGAGTGCGTTTCGCGCCCCGGGCGGAATCGGGCACTGTAACGCGCTGGGGTCGATATCCGCCCGCCAAAGAATGTTGAATGCTTGGCGGGCTTGCTCGATGCTGCCTTGATGCGAACTGCAAACGATCGCCAAATCGCGATCGCCAAGACCGTAGCGTTCGAGCGCGCCGGTGATGGTGACGGGCATAGCTTGAAAAGGCTTGAGTGCCGAACGGGCGAAGGCAAAGGCTTCGGACTGTCCGGCGAGAGATAAGACGCGCCCGCGGTTGTCGCAGACCAGCGCGCAGACGCGATGGATGGATTCAACAATACCGTCGCGCAACAGGCGAACTTCTATTTCGGGCGTGTGGGTCCGTTTGCCTCGGCTCATGCGTTACGTGCTCGCTCGTATCGATCCTCTTGAGTGTAAATCTGCTCGGTTTTTACCTGCGGTGCATCCTAAGGCTCCCCTTGCATTTGTCTCGGCTGACTAGTCCTCACGTTCGGTAAATTTGCGCTTGCTTAAGGTAGCGGCACTAGTACCCACGCAGCTCCCGCGATTGCGGCGATGCTTAGTAAAACCGCCAGCGTCGCGCGCAGCCGCTTCAATAGCGGCCGCACCTGGTAGTCGGCCACGAGACGATCGCGGACTAGCACCTCAGGTGGTTTTTCCCAGGTTTGACCGTCGTACCAGCCCGATTCTTCGTAAGACACGGACTGACAGCTAAGGCGATTGTCTATGTAGGACCAACCCGTATACAGGCGCAACAACAAGAGCAACACGAACGCAGCTGCTCCCCCACTCGCGCACAGGGTAAAGTGCAGCGGATTCGAGTTCGGCGCAAAGCTAGTTGCCGCGATCGGTCCGGCCGCTACCCAACCCCACGCCCATACCCATCCGAGCTTGCGCCAGTAAGCGCTGCCCTCAAGGGTTGCCCAGCAGAAAAGCCATGCACCTCGCATTTGCTCGTATTCCTGCAGCGGTTGTTGCTCGCAGGGAACAGGGCAGTTAGTAGTGGGTAACGGTTCCATCAGAGTTCCCGTCCTAAGCTCCCGTCCGGACGCAATCGGGAAGAGCTGCAAATTCAATGCGATCGGCGTGTCCCCAAAAAGCCTCGATATTATAAAATTCTCGCTCTTCCTCGAGCATGACGTGGGCAATTGCGTCGCCATAGTCTAGAAGGATCCAGCTGCGATCGGATTGTCCTTCCACGCGCAACGGCTGTTGGTGTAGATCTTCAGCAACGCGCTCCTGAATGCTGTCGGCGATCGCTTTGACTTGCGCGCGCGAGTAACCGGTGGCAACTGTGAAGAAATCGGCAAGATAGGATACATCCCGCAGGTACAACAAGATGATGTCGCCTGCCTTACGGTCGTCGGCCGCGCGCGCGATGGTTAGGGCCAAGCGCTCGGAATCAGTTTGCTCGTGAACGTTAGGAAACAAAGCAGTCGCGTTGTCGAATCGATCGGTTTCTCTCATCAAATACGCGCTCTCCAAAGGTATTTACAACAGTCTTTACGTCTCTACAACAATCTTTGCAAGATTGCGAGTCTCTAAAGTAGCGGCTCGACCAAACCCAATTGAACGGAATTGATACGCCCGAAGCGCCACTACTCGACCGACTAGTTGTTCGTGCGGCGGACTGGTCGGTTGCGTTGCTTGCGAACTCCGAGACCCGAGCAGGGTTTTCAATATGTCTACGCCCGCTCTCGCTTCAGAGCCCAATTGCGCGTTGCAACAGAACGGGGATGAATCGGGCGGGAGGTTTTAACTAGGTATTTTAGAGAATAGTCGCAGACATAACGTACGCCCCGGTAAAGATTCGCGAAGCAGGTACGACGCATATTATCGAGCTCGGGGGTGTCGCCGCGATGGGGCTCGAGCTTGTCAGCCGCGAATACGATGCAGCAGATGGGCCCCATCTCCGGGCGGCCGAATGTGTGGTTGGCGATCGCATCAAGGACTTGCGGTTCGGTAATTCCAAACTCATCTCGGGCCACTAACGCACTGACATCGGCATGGAGTAAGTGCGGTCGTTCGGCGCAAATTGCGTCGACCTCAAGCCCGGCTGCAGTTGCCCTTACCAGAAGATCGCGGGGGTCGAAAAACTTCGCGAGGTCGTGGGTTAAACCGGCAAGCCGGGCAGTTTCAACGGAGTAACCGTGATGGCGTGCTAGGTCCGCGCACATTGCTTCTACACCGAGAATGTGCTGGACGCGCTCGCGCGGCACGCTGTTCTCTAACCAGGTCAGAACGCGATCGCGAAGTTGCAAATTGACCGATTTCCTTAAACATCTTCACTCTTCATCGTAGCGTTTGCTAGCCTGCAGCGCCGGCATGAGTTCGCAGGTAAAAGCGCTAGTGCAACTGCTTGCTATTGGATGTCGGGAAACGGACTGGTGTCTCTGGATCTACAAGTAGGGCAAACACCACTGGGGAACTCGAGTTGTCTAACAGGGTATCGATTCGGTTGAGAGCGTTTGGGAGGAATTCGCAAACCTAACGAATCACTGAACTAATATTTCTCAACGGTACTCGCGTCAAGCTGTTAGCAACGACGGCTGCAAGTGCCACAATTGATCGAGTTTCGCGGCCGGTAGCGTGATGTAGAGCACGTGTCCCGGTGCGAGCTGGGTGTAGAGAAGTTGCCAGCCGTGAACCGTGCCTTCAGGAGTTTTGAGATAGAGCGGAACGCCACCAACGTCGAGCGCAGCTGCTTGCACCTCGCGATCGCAAAATGGATGGTCTGGGGCGATCTCGGTGGCGATGGCGACCCACAACAAATCGTCGATCAAGCCGTTGCCGATCGCGCGTCCGCCCAGAGCTGCAGCTGCAAAGGAGGGTGCGGCGATATCGCTCGGGCAAAGCACCGTCTCGAAGGAGAATACTTCCTGGACCGAGCGCGCAAAGTCGGAGTCTTGGTGGCGGACGATCGCGTGCAATTGCGAGTGTATGGCTTTAGCCGTCAGTGAGATTTCGACGTTGACCATGTCGTTGCTGGTGACGGCGAGAAGCGCGGCGGCATGGCGAACGTTCGCTGCTTCCAGGGTTGAGGTGAGGCTAGCATCGGCGACGATGACGGGAACGCCCAGAGCCCGCGCGGCGTGGAGAAAGCGTCCGTCCAGATCGCGTTCGATTGCGACTACTTCGCAGCCTTGCTCGTGAAGTTGGCGCACGATCTGGATGCCGATACCGCCCAAGCCGCAGACGATGTAATGGTGACGGGCAGGAACGCGGGCTGCATCCCAAAATTGCTTGAGGCGATTCCCGAGGATGAAGTCGTTGATCAGCGCATAGCAGACGCCGATGACACCGGCACCTACGAGCATCATCACTACCGTGAAGACCTTGATGGCGGAGGTGGAGGTTTCGGCTACCTGCTCCCGACCGCCTGCACCCGTAATCATACCGACGGTGAAATACAGTGCGTCCACGAACGGAAGCCGATCGGTTGCAACCACGTAGGTCACTGCCGATAGAAAGATCGTCAGCAGCAGCATCGCCATGACGCTGACAACCGGACCGGCATGGTGGTGGAATCGCCGCAAATGCGAGATCGCCTTCAGTAACTTGCGCCAGCGAGCCTGTCGGCTGTCCGGTACGACCGGTTGGGTGCCGACGAGCAGGCGATCGCCTTGCCGCAGTCGGCGTTTGCGAGTGATGCCTTCGATCGGACCTTGGGTGTCGCCGACTGGGAAGAAACCGATCAGCATCCGCGAGCGGTTGTCCCATAACTCGCTGAGCGGTCTCCCCAGCCAAGGATGGTCGGCATTGATTGTTTCCTCGCGGACGGGCCAGCAGCGCCCGAACAATTGGAGCTGGCCGATTGCGCGGTGACCGATCGCGGCGAAAGCAAAAATTGGGGCCGAGAGGGCGGCGACGCTGGTACTGACGTGACCGGGCAGCGTCTTATCAAGGCGATCGCCCAGAGCCTGATTGAACAGGCGATTGACGATACGGACGTCGGGGTTGAGCACCCGAGCCTGCGTGAGAACGCCCAGGTTGAGGGCATCGTCGCTGAGGGCCAGCAGTAGAGTCGTTGCGTCGCGAATGCCGGCGGCAGTCAGCGTGGCGGGGCAGCGGGGGTCACCGACGACGATCCGCGCGCCGTCTTCTTCTGGCATGGGGTGTTCGCTAATGCCCACAACATCTGCTCCCTGTCGACGGAGCAAATGGAAGATTTTCGACCCCGTCCGGCCCATACCGCAGACAATGATGAGCGGTCGGGTGCGAGGTTGCAACTGAGAGTAGCCCAATGTGCTGGTAACCATCCTGTAGGGAGAACCGCTGGTGTCACCGCACAATTGCGGCCCGGCCGAAAATCATTTTGACGCATGCTCGGACGAGCGACTGTATTCCTTAAAACCTACGCTGTCAGAAGTCCACAACCTCTGACAATTCTTCACAAGCACGACGACAATCGCAACCCGACTCGATCCATAAAGGCACCGCTGCTGCTGAGACGATGGCACCTCAGTAAAGGGTTTCTGTGAAGTATGGATAAAGCGTCGAGCCAGCACCAACGGCAACATCGCCTTGTCTCAATCAGTCTCGTTCGGATCTGAGGTAAAAAGACGAAAAGCGCGATCGCCCGACCGATCGCATTGCCTGCGAGATGCTTTAGGCGATCGGCAAACTAAGCTGTAGGCTACCCGAGCGAGTGATGCGTGTAGCCACTCGGTCCGTCAATATGCTCTCAAGAAAGTTACGGCTGCTGGGCTTACCGCATTGTGAACGTCATGATAGCTACTAAATATCTCCTCGCTGGTTCGGAATGTGCGCCAAAATTAAGTTTTGAGTGTTGTAGTCCAACGCCACAGGCACTGACGCTAAGCTGATACCGAAATCCGCGCTGCGCAGACGATCGGCTCGTTTTGATTTCGGCTGCATCCATAATGATGCACCTCAAGGTTTCGTCGCTCCTGAAAGACCGTTAGCGATACTGTCGTGCGCGCACTGTTTTGCTTTTGTCATGCTGACTAGCGATCGCTTCGTCACTGTCGCGCCGGCCGAGCCAACTGCTTGGGCAACAGCAACCGATCCGCTCGGCACGCACTTCCTGGCTAACGGCACCGTCTCCTTTGCCATCTATTCCCGGAATGCCACCCGAGTCTTGTTGGAGCTGTACGCGCACCCCACCGGCATCGATGCCGAGTTTTCCTGCTGGTTGCAGTGCAACCTTCGCGACGACATCTGGCGTGCACGGCTGAGCGGCATCCCCCCCGGCACGTACTATGCCTATCGTTGCTGGGGACGGAACTGGCCCTACGACCCCGCTTGGCAGCGGGGCAACAGTCGCGCCGGATTCCGCCGCGACTTCAATGCTAATGGCGATCGCTTCAATCCCAACAAAGTCCTTTTCGACCCATACACGCGCGAGCTCTCCCACGACCCAGAAACCCCCGAACTATTGGCAGCGGGTGAAGACGGTCGCATTTACCAGACAGGCGAGGGCTTATATCGCGGCATTCCCCGGCGAGAAATCGATACCGGTCGTTGGGCCGCCAAAGGCATTGTGCTGGCACCCGACACCACATCTTTCGGCACGAAACCGCATCTGCCACCCGAGCGCGCGATCGTTTACGAAGCTCACGTGCGCGGTTTGACCAAACACCCGTCCGCATCGCGCCTCAGTCAAATCCTCGCCCTCAGCAACATTACAGGTAGCGAGGCGATCGCAGACGTGCCGCCAGACTGTCGCGGCACCTACGCCGGGGCGGCTTACATGGCTCCCTATCTCAAGCTGCTGGGCTTCACGGCGATCGAATTGCTGCCCGTCCACGAGATCCCAAACGACTGCAACCCCAGCGATCGCCCCGGCGGCAACTATTGGGGTTACATGACACTAGCGTACTTCGCCCCCGACCGCCGCTACGCGCGCGATCGCAGTCCTGGCGGTCCGACGCGCGAGTTCAAACAGATGGTCAAAGCCTTCCACGACCAGGGCATTGAGGTTTACTTGGACGTGGTATACAACCACTCGGGCGAGGGCGGTCACCCGGACGGCGACCCCAACACCACTGGCTTCGTTACGTTGGGTGGCTTCGATGCATCAGCGTACTACCAGCTCACGAACGCGGGCACGCTGGTTGACGGGGCGACTGGCTGCGGTAACCAACTCAATTTTTCCAGTCGTGCCGCCTGTCACTTGGTGCTCGATTCTCTGCGCTACTGGCTTGCCGAGATGGGCATCGACGGGTTTCGATTCGACCTCGCACCCGTACTCGGACGGGCACCAACGGATTGCAGGGGCGAAGATTGGGATTGCCAGCGTCGATTTTTCCCACTCCACGACCTTCTGCAAGATATACGCAAGCTCGGCGAAGAGTTTGACGCCGAGGTTATTGCCGAAGCTTGGGATCTCTGGGGATACGAGGTCGGGCACTTCCCACCCGGCTGGGGTGAATGGAACGGACGCTATCGCGACGCCGTCCGCCGGTTTCTGCGCGGAGACGGCATCGCTACCCAATTTGCCAACATGGTCAACGGCGATTACGATGCCTTCGCGGATCAAGGCGGCCCGCACCGCTCGCTCGACTTCATCGTCGCCCACGATGGCTTCACGCTCCTCGACCTCGTCAGCTACAACAGCAAACACAACGATGCACCTTGGCCGTTCGGTCCGGCCGACGGTGGCAGCGACACCAACCTATCCTGGGATTCCGGGGGAGATAAGAGTTTACGCCGCCAGCAGTTGCGGAATTTTTGGACGGTTCTGTTTCTATCGCGCGGCGTCCCGATGTGCGTCATGGGCGATGAATTCGGGCGCACTCAAAACGGCAACAATAATCCTTACAACATCGACAGCGTCGCGACCTGGAACAACTACGACGCAATCGCCACCCACGCACCAACGGCGATTCCTACCGGCGATTGCGGCACGTACCACGACAACTTCGGTACGGCAGCTACGCCTCCCGCGTGCAACCCGCTCTTTCATTTCGCGCGCTATCTCACCCACTTCCGCCAGCTACACCCAGCACTGCAGCAAGCCATCTACGCCGATTTCGTGCTCGATGCCGGTGAAGACGTAACGTATTTGTTCCGGGCCGCGGACGGGCGATCGCCACTACAGGAGCACGCTCGCTGCGTGTGGTTGCGAATCGACGGCAGCGAAGTGGGCGATCGCGACTTCCTCGTGGCGATTAACATGCATTTCGAGCCCGTAGTCTTCCACGTACCGATCGAAAGCGAGACGCAAATTTGGGTGCGCCGCATCGATACTGCGGCCTGGGCCGAACCCGAGTGCAACTATTGGCAGGGCGCAACTGCCGTAATTCGCGGCAGCTACGGCGTGCATCCCCACGCGATAGCCGTTCTCGAAGAAGTCGCACCCTGAGCGGTAATGGTTGCGTTCCTGCATGAAGGGCTGACAAATAGCTGATGAATAATGAAGACTGCAGGGAACTGGTGAAGTTGCAGCTGTCGGGCTACACCAATTGCTTGCAACCTATCCAGGAGCCGCTATCGAGCGTAGTTCGCATCCAACACCTCAGTTAGGATGTCGGCGGCGCGATCTATATCTTCGGCGCTGACCGTCAGTGGCGGCACGAACCGTAAAACTTTAGGACC
The DNA here is from genome assembly GCF_000473895.1 of Rubidibacter lacunae KORDI 51-2. Lineage (NCBI taxonomy): Bacteria > Bacillati > Cyanobacteriota > Cyanophyceae > Chroococcales > Aphanothecaceae > Rubidibacter > Rubidibacter lacunae. Next base: position 52,927 of record NZ_ASSJ01000021.1, read on the forward strand.
TGCCGGAGCGATTAGCAGTCCGCGTTCCATGGCTGCCTTCACGACCTCGATTGACGTCAGCTCCGCCTCTTCGGCAATTTCCATACCGTCGATCAAGCCCCAACCGCGCACGTCCACAAATACATCTGGACGTTGCTGCGCGATCGCCCTCAGGCGCGTCCGCAACTGCTCGCCCCGAGCGCGAGCATTCGTGAGCAAATCCTCGCGCTCGATCGTTTGACCCACTGCCAGCGCGACCGCGCAGGCAAAAGGGTTCCCCCCGAAGGTACTGGCATGATTGCCCGGCTCGAATACATCGCAAGAGCGCTTGCAAGCCATCGCCCCGATGGGAATGCCACCCGCTAGTCCTTTCGCGCTTGTGAAAATATCCGGCTCAATGCCCAGGTTCTCATAGCCCCAGTATTTGCCGGTGCGTCCGACTCCTGTCTGCACCTCGTCGCAGATCAACAAAATGCCGGTTTCGTCGCAGATTTTCCGCAGGCGCAGGAAATAATCCAAATCGCCCGGGCGGACCCCGCCTTCCCCTTGCAGCGGCTCGATCAAAATCGCCCCGACGCGGCGATCGCCTTCGTCGATATCCCCGATCGCGTCCTCTAAGGCCGTAATGTCGTTGTAGGGCACGTAGGCGAACCCCGGCACTAGCGGGTCGAAGTTTTCTTGATACTTCGGTTGGGCAGTTGCCGTGATTGTCGCCAGCGTCCGGCCGTGGAAGCTCTTTTGGGCCGTCAAGATCGTCGGATACTTGATGTCCAGTACGGTGTGGGCGTACTTGCGCGCGAGCTTGATTGCCGCTTCGTTGGCTTCCGCGCCGGAGCTACAAAAAAAGACGCGATCGGCACAGGAGCGATCGACTATCCACTGTGCCAAGTCGCCTTGCTGTGGAATGTAATAAAAGTTCGAGACGTGGTGCAGCTTCTGAATCTGCCGCGTTGCGGCTGCAACCATCGCCGGATGTGCGTGACCGAGCGTACAGGTGGCAATACCCGCTACGAAATCCAAATACTCGCGACCCTCGGTATCCCAGAGGCGACAGCCCTCGCCACGCTCGATTGCAATGGGAAACCTCCCGTAGGTGGTCATCACGTAGTTGTCGAAGTGGGCGAAGTCGTCCGGCCGGGCTGCAGCTGGAGTATCAGCAACTGCTGAGTTGTTGAGAATCGCTTCGGTAGGACTCATAAATGCAAAAACCTGTTCTTCTTAAACGGCTTATTCCTTAAAACTCCCATGAGCGGGCGCGTCATGAACCAGGTTTATCGCCTGTCACGCGATCGCTTCAGCCTTTCAATCAAAATAACAATTTCTCGTCGGAGTCTCGAGAACGAGTCCGTGCGCCGTCATGGTCCGCCAACAAAAACGGCAGGCAAATGCCTGCCGCAATCGTCGTGCGACCCTTCCCGGTACTTCCATCGACCGGAGCACAGGGCTGCAGGCAGTGGATGCTATTCCTTAGCGTCCATTAATTTGACGTTCTTGGCTAGCCCGAGAAATTGCAGCGTCTGAATTGCCATCCAGGTCACGTCAATCTCCCACCACTTCAGACCGTGCCGGGCTGAATACTGGCAGGCGTGGTGGTTGTTGTGCCACCCTTCACCGAAGGTCAGCAAGGCGACCCACCAGCAGTTGCGGGAACAGTCGGTCGAGTCCAGCGAGCGATAGCCGAACTTATGGGTGGCGCTGTTCACAAACCAGGTGCAATGGAACACCACGACTAGGCGGACGAAAATACCCCAAATCACCCACGACCAGCCGCCGAGCGCGAAGAGTAGCAGACCCAGCGCTACCTGGATGAGGATGAAATAATTCTGCAGGAATCGGTATACCGGGTCGGTGTTAATGTCCTGGGTATAACGCCAGTAATCTACGTGCTCGGGCAGCTCGTGGAGCATCCAGCCCATGTGACTCCACCAGAATCCCTTGTTGGAGTCATGGGGATCGAGGTCGAGGTCTGAGTACTTGTGGTGAATGCGGTGAATGCCAATCCACTCGATCGGTCCGCCTTGAGCCGCAAGTGTGCCGCAGAAGACTAGGATGTACTCCAGCCACTTCGGTGTCTGGAAGGAGCGATGGCTCACCAGTCGGTGGTAACCTAGCGTCACGCCGATGCCGCCCGTGATCCAGTACAGCACAAACGCCACGCCTAGCGCCGACCAGGAAAAGTTACTTGGCAACAGAGCCAAGAGGGCGACCCCGTGGATCAGCGCCATGTAGATGATGGTTGCCCAATCGACAGGCGGGCGGGTTTCGGTAGCAACAGTCATGCAAGACCCCAAATGCGTTGTGTTATCAGTGATATTCTGCTCGGATTGATGCAAAGCACGCTTTTAGACGACGTATGGGGGAAAATCCGCCCTCTCCTTGGCGCATGAACAGCACGGAGCTGCTGCAAGAAGCAGAAAAAGCACTATTCACGATTTTTTACGCAATTGACGCCCAGGTCAAGGCAAACATCCTAAAAATCTTGGATGCCTACCGTACCCAGCGCCTTGGTGCGCACCACTTTGCCAGTGTTAGCGGCTACGGTCATGACGATCTCGGGCGGCAGGTGCTCGATGGCGCATTTGCTCGCATCGTCGGTGCGGAGTCAGCTGCAGTTCGGGTGCAGTTGGTCTCCGGGACGCACGCAATTGCGTGCGCGCTGTTTGGAGTATTGCGACCGGGAGACGAACTCCTATCAGTGGTGGGCTCGCCTTACGACACGCTGGAAGAAGTTATCGGCGTGCGGGGAAGTGTCGGTTCGCTGGCAGAATTCGGCATCGCCTATCGAGAAGTGCCGCTGACTCCCCAAGGGTCGCCGAGTTGGGACGCGATCGCCTCAGCCGTGGGACCAAAGACGCGAGTAGCGTTCGTTCAGCGATCGTGCGGCTATGACTGGCGAGAGAGTTTGGACATTACGGCAATCGAGCGGATCGTGAAACTAGTCAAGCAGCAAAATCCCGAGGTTGTTTGTCTCGTGGACAATTGCTACGGCGAGTTTGTGGAAACGCTCGAGCCGCCAGCCGTAGGCGCGGACTTGATTGCTGGTTCGCTGATTAAGAATCCAGGCGGAACGATCGCGACCGCAGGCGGGTATGTAGCCGGTCGGACGGACTTGGTAGAAGCAGCTTGTTGTCGGCTGACCGCACCGGGAATTGGCAGCAAAGGTGGTGCAACCTTCAACCAGCATCGGTTGCTGTTCCAGGGGTTGTTCCTTGCACCACAGATGGTGGGCGAGGCACTTAAGGGCAGCCATCTGATTGCTTGGGTAATGGACCGCTTGGGCTACCCGGTGAACCCGTTGCCGATGGTGCCGCGCCGCGATGTCATTCAGGCCGTGCGCTTGGGCTCGAGAGAAAAGTTAATTGCCTTCTGTCGCGCTCTCCAGCAGCACTCCCCGGTGGATTCTTTCGTCGACCCAACACCGGCACCCATGCCAGGTTATGCCAGCGATTTAGTCATGGCCGGCGGCACCTTCGTAGACGGTAGCACCTTAGAATTGTCGGCCGACGGACCGCTTCGCGAGCCCTACACCGTGTTTTGTCAGGGGGGGACGCACTGGACGCATGTGGCGATCGCCCTGGACGCCGCCCTTGAGGCGATCGCGGCGGTCGAATAAGTGCAAACTTAGGGCAGACGGGAATCGACGCTCCAGATTGAAGCGTCCCCCAACAGTATCTACCCCTGTCTCCGGCTGGTTTCGTATCCGTGCTGGTGCAGTTGCTCCAGAAAGAACTCCTCGAGCGACGCGCGCGCGCGCCGCAGTTCTAGAAGCTGTGCGTTCATGTCGTGCAGGCTGACTAAGAACTCATCTGGGTTGCCGCGCAACTGTCCCCGCCAGCGGCCGTCGGGGGCAAAATGGAGATTTTGCACCCAAGGCTTTAGCGCTTCCGATTCGCCTCCCGTACCCGCAACCTGATAGTCGCTCGTGCTGCCCAGCAAGGTATCCAGCGACCCTTCGCAAAGTAACTTTCCCCGTGCCAAGATGGCAAAGCGATCGCAGATTTGCTCTACATCGGCCAGCACGTGAGAATTGAAAAATACTGTCTTGCCGCAGGCGCGCAGCGAGAGAATAATTTGCCGGATTTGATATCGTCCGAGCGGATCCAAACCCGACATTGGCTCGTCGAGAAATACAATATCCGGGTCGTTAATCAGCGCTTGAGCCATCCCAATCCGCTGCCGCATTCCCTTTGAATACTGCCGCATTTTCTTTTTGCGTGCTGCAGACTCCGCAAGTCCGACCGTATCCAGCAGTTGCGGTATGCGTTGGCGCTGCACCGCGGGCGCGACCCCAAACAAATTAGCGGTGAATTCTAGGAACTCCCAACCGGTCAAGTAATCATACAAATATGCGTTCTCGGGAAGATAACCAACCTGCTTTTTCACCGCGCGATCGCCCGGTGGTTTGCCGAGCAGCCAAGCTTCGCCGGATGTCGGTCGCGTGATTCCGAGCATTATCTTCAAGAGTGTCGTTTTGCCTGCCCCATTCGGACCTAGCAAGCCAAAGGTCTGACCCCGCTGTACTCTCAACGTACAGTCGCGTAGCGTTTCAACTTTGCGGTTGAGCCAAAACCCCGTTCGGTACACCTTCCGCAGCGAGTGCGTGCGTACCACGTATTCGTTGCCGGTAGCAGTGTCCGGTTCTGATACCAAACGTTTGACCGTATCCACAATTGCTACTTAATCTGCAGTTCACACTGCCGCTATTCTACAACCCTGCACTCCAGTCGCATGTCGGTTGATGCGCCCGTATGATGCCGACCTAGGGACGATCGCCGATACCAATTTACTTAATGCCTACGACCAATGAGGCAAACAATCCCGAGGTTTAATGGATCCCGTCTGCCAACTTTCGCAGCACTCCTAA
>NZ_ASSJ01000022.1 GCF_000473895.1 Rubidibacter lacunae KORDI 51-2
TTAATTTCGGGATTTGGACGTTCTGGACCTGGCATGCATCGATCCGGCGTTTTGACAACCCACGCGCAACGCTGTTAAGCAAACCCCAAAGTTACTGGCTCTCCTGCTGCTTCGTTGTCCTCGCCATGGGCTTTGCTTACCCTGCAATTGATATGCCCAAGGGCATGGCAGCCGTAATGTTTGGGATATTGCTGATCTTCGAGCTGCTGTTCGTGCTAATGCTCATATCCGCTCTCAGTCCGCACCGCCAGACCTTGCAGGATTGGGCGCGCCACCGCCACCAGTTCGAACGGCATCAGTTCCGCCGCCTGCTCGCCGATCTTGTAGAGGGCGAACGCAGCCCGGCGCCGGTGGCGATCGCGCTGCACTTGGTCGCGATCTCTTTCGGCTTTTTGCTCGGTATCGTCCTGTTCCCACTGGGCGGTTATCGCTTGGGATTGGTCATTGCCTTGGGGCTGGGAGCAACGGGACTTCTTTTGTGTGCTTGCGTGGTTCAGTTGCTGTTGCTGATGCGCAGTGAATGGCGAGGTGTTTGGGCTCTGACCGCCACGATCGCAATGGTCGTTGTGCTGTCAGCATTGCCGCTGATAGCGCTTGCTAATACCAGTTTCTCGGCGATCGCGCTAATCGTGCTGGGCGAATGGCTGGCGATCGTGCTAGCGGGGTTTGCACTCCAACGCCAGCTGCGACGCTCGGGGCAATCGGTAACCCAGGCCCTGACAAGTTCGGCAAACCAGGTACTGGTCAGTAACGTCCGCTAGGCAAACGCGGTCCCGACTTGCTATTGCCTTCGATTGAAACAGTGGGCTCGGTTCGCTGCCCTCAGTCGAAGTTCCCCAAAAAACACCATTAATGGTGAGACGGATTCCATCACACCCTTGCATGTGGATCGTTTTCACGAAAGGGGATTCCGTTCGCCTGTCGCCAACCCCATAGAGTGCCGTATATCTTGCTGGCCAGCACTTTCTTAGCACAACTGGCGCTCGCTCGACTTTAACGCGCACTCGCCTCACCCAGCATCTTGGCGGTACGCTTGCCAAGCAAGATCGATTAAACCGCTGAGGATGGCCCCTGCAACGAGCCTACCGCCCTTGCTCGAGAGCGTGCAGATCGTGGGGATAAGTAATTCGCACAACTGTTTTTTAAGGTCCTTGACATTTACAAAGGTTGGCAGCGTACAAATGACCAGCGCCGGCCGAATCGACTCGGACGCGATCGCTTTTAGTAAAACGGTCAGCGCCATGCTATCGCGTCCGACCACAAAAATACCCTCGGGATAGCGCTGCGACAGCTTGCGCATACCGGCGGCAATCGGCTGACCGATCTTCTCCTGATGGCGGCGCGTGAGCGTGTCAGCAGCGCAGTAGATCGGATTGGCAAACGTTTGCTGTAAGTGTGGGGCAACTCCCACCTGAATCGTAGGGACGTCAACGACAATCGTGCTGCGGGCAGCCAGTGCAGCTGCTCCGGCCTGCAGCGCGCGTTCGGAGAAATAGAGCGCGGATAGATAGTCGAAATCGGCCGTTTCAGCGATGATGCGGCGCACAATTTCGTACTCGGCCGGCGAGAGCGAATGTTCGCCTATTTTGCGATCTATCTCGCTTAGAATTCGGGCCTCAACGGCATGCCAGTCCATCGCTCTCTTCCGACTCCAGTTCGACGGCGTGCGGCCGCAACCGCCGACCGGCAACGACACTCCTAACATTACTCCTAGACAGTTAACCACGTTTGCGAACGCAATCGTTACGTGGCGAGCTGAGGTGCGATCGCGGCCGGCAAAAGCGCATCTCAGCTCTCAGTCCCGGCAAACCGATGTCTAGGATTTTTCAGAGCCGACCGATGGCTGGATCGTCGGAGATAAAAACGCCACCAACGCACCGATCGCAAAGCCGAGCACGTTCCGTAGCAGCGGCAACCAATCGGTCGTCCGCGTCACCACCGGGCCGATACCGAACGCTAAGAACAAAATGCCCCATAGCGGTGAAAAAATTAGCGCCCACTGCCACGAAAATGCCCGGCCGTCCTTACGAGGCTGCGCGGCAAATCCGAAGATGGCCCCGCCGACCGTCGACGTGATGAGAGTCAAAATCCACTGCTCGCGCGGCAAACCTGGCACGACCTGACAGCCACCCTGGCGCAGGCAAGACTCAACCGTCCCCAGAGCTTGCACGATCGCGTTGTTCTCGCCGTTGTCCCGCACGAAGTACAAATTGCCGAAGCGGGTTTGCAACTCTACCCAAAACGTACGCGGCAGAAAATCGTAGAGTTCGTCGCCGACATTAAATGCCAGCAAGTTGCCGCCGCGTCCATCCGCTACGAGCAACACACTGCGGTCGCCCAAATCCCAATATCGCTTCACCGCCCGACCGGGCGTGCGATCGAACTGCGTGAGCACGCGCAGCTTGAAACCGGTTTCGGCCTCAAAGCTCTCCAGCTCATCGGCCAGCGTCTCTTCCTGCAGCGAGGGTAGGAAATTCGCCAAATCGATAATTGGGGTTTGCGTCGCCGGTAACAGCGAGGGGTCATCGAAGGCGCGAGCACCGGGCGGAGCCGTTACCCATGCAGTTAGAGCTAGCAGCAGAACGAGGAAGGCGGTACGGAAATACTGCAGCAGTCGGATAGGCATTTTTAACTGAGGGCGGTATCGATCGGTTGTCGACGAAGACGAAACTTAACACTTGTTTAACTTATTCTAAGATTACGACAGCCGGTGAGATTGCGGGCAATCGTTAGTTAGGACTCAAGCTACCAGCGATCGCGCTTCAACGGCAGGGACGTGCTGCATCCCGGTCCCCTCGTCCTTCAACAGATAGTCAAGCAAGTGTCGGCAGCCGGTGAGGGGTGGTCGCCAGACCCCGTCAGGGTCCGTAGATTTCCTCGCCGAGTCCGACACCATCGAGGAAATTCGCGCGAGCACACGGTTCGAGTGCTGCCAGCACCAGCCGGCCGTAACTGCGGTGGATTACCCGATTGTCGAGAAGGGCTACAACGCCATTCGCCTCTCGCACTGGCGCGATCGCGCGCTGCAACTCACGCAAAGCAGTCGGTAGCAGATACAGGCGGAACCAATCTAAACGACGGCGGCGGTAATAGTTCACGCGCCCGGCAACGAGCGGATGTTCCAACGAGGGCAGCGGTAGGGTTGCTACGACCAATAGGTGGGGCGTGGGGAGTGTTTCTTGGCGCTTGCGCCAGAACTCCCAGCCGGTGACGAGGATGCTGTCGGGGGCTAAATCACCGCGCTCGAGTTGGACTCGCGTGCCGCGTTCGGCAGCCAGGGTAGCTGCAACCTGAGCTTTGAGCGGCACGTCACCAACGAGTACCACGATCGCGCGATTGCGGGGAGCGCGGTCGAACAGAGCACGCAATTGCCGCAGCAAGGCATCGCGGAACTGGGGTGAATTCGGCAGCGGCAGCCTGTCGGGCAAATACAATCGTACGCATTCGGTATGGCGATCGGGAGCGAATCGCAAGCAGGTCAGGTCGCCCAACCCAAGCTGCTGGCGGTATACGGGTGCGGCCGTTTCCCAGTCCAGAAAGCCACCCACCAGCACTACCGGCTGGCGCTGCCAAACGGGGGCGAGGCGATCGGAGACAACTGCTGGAGCGCAATGCAAGCTGACGTGCCCGGCCATGCGGTCCACATCCGCCCACAGCAATTGTTCCGTTGGCGATCGCCACTGTTGCCAGTACTGTTCGAAGGCTGGTAGGGCGCTCAATTGTCCCGTAGCGGCCAGGGTCTGTAATAACGGGTACAGCACCTCGGTCTCGGGCGCGTCGAGCAGGTGGCAGTTGTAAGGATTGCGCGGGCGCTCGAAGAGGGTTTTGGTCAGGCGCACCCGTGCCTGGCGCAGCCGATCGCGCCAGGTAGGACAGGTGGCTAAAGCGAGGTTCCAAGCTGCAGCGTCGAGGGTTGCGCCTAGGTGGCGACGCGTCCAATCTTCGAGGTCCTCGGCGCGATCGATCAGCGTCGGCACGCCGTCGCCGAAGCGGCTGCCATCACCTAAGCGATCGCCGAGCCAGTCTGCCGGCTTCACTAACATCAACCCTCGAAACTGCGGGTCGTCGAGGCGATCGCCCGAACAGATTGGCTTGTCGGTTTGGAGCCACTCCTGCAAACGCGGAATGTGGACTGCCAGCAAACGCTGGCGCACCGTTTTAGGGGCAACCAATAACACCGGACCGTCCCATAGCAATGCCGATGCCAGATAGCTCAAACAGTAACCGCGCGCGCTACCGGTTTGTACTAGTGCCGGCCGTCCCAACCGCAGGGCGCGGGCCACTAGTCGCGCCATTGTCAAGTGGTGCGGCCAGGTTAGGTCGGCACGCGCGCGTAAAAATGCACGCAGCGTGGTGTGGACTTCAGCTTCAATCACGCTGATTCAATCGGGCTGAAAGTGGCGACAATAGCCGGCGTTCCTTCGATTCGGCACCGGAGCGAGCTAGGAAATTTACAATTTCAACTCTAGCAACCCCTCAAGCAAGGGCTGCAGTCGGGCAGGTTCCGATCGGAGAAAAGGCGATGCGATAGAAGGACGACCAGAAAAAGTCCGCAAGCTTCCGAGCCGGGCTCGCGCTGGAGCCGTTCGGTTCGCTCAGTTCGCTGCCGGTGCAGTCGCCGCAAGTGCTTGCTGGATAGCCTGCAATTGCTCGGCGTCATAGCCATACCGTCGCAGAAACGCCGTATAGTTGCCCTCGCCCGTAGCTGCACTGCGGGCGAGCTGGTGCGCTCGCTCGCTCGCTCGGGGCAGTTGCAGCCGTGCGATCGCGTCCTGCGAGCGGCGGCACACGCGATCGGAGGCGCGTGCAGTGGTTAAGTCGCCGTTGCGACGGTGATGCACGGCCATTGCTGCCGACATCGCTACGTTCTTGACCAGCAGGTCCGAGACAACCTCGGGTGCGCCCAGCAGTCCGCCAACGATCGCTGCCGAAGGCACGTCGGCAATCGCGAGTTCGCTGGTCAGGTAAACCACGAAAAAACCCCGCGCGCCTGCCGACGTCGCCACCAAGGATGCAACTGCTGCCGTGATCATTTCGTCATCGATTTGACCGGCATCTATGGCACCCAGTAAGCGCTGCGTAAAGGCGATCGCGTCCTCAAAGGATACCGACTCCGTCACCCGCCACGTTTGCTCTGTTGCCATCGGGAATGCCTCCAAGTGGGTCGCGCCTGGTTCCTCACTGATGCGCTGTCTACCGATTTTAGGAAGGTCCTCCCCGAAAGCGCGCGCCAGGACTACAGAGGTAATGATTCGTTGTAGTGGGGAATGAAATTCCACCACAAGCCAATGCGATCGAAAAGACTCTTGTGAAGTAAGATAAACTCCGCTCCACAAACCATGACATCCGCCAGCGCAAGGTATAGTTGAAACTTTTCTCAGTCGGGCTAGCGAATGAACAACCGACGATCCCTTAAGCACTCGTTGTCCATTGTTTGCTCGGCTGGCTGCTAAGCCACTGTTAATACGCCCACGCCTGATAGAAGATATAGGCTGCTAGCAGCAGCAGTAACGCACGGAATAGAACGCTGACAAGGCGGTCGGGCAACCTCGGTAGCAGGCGCGTGCTGATTTGTGCGCCGATAAAACCGCCCATACCCAATAGCAAACCCGTCATCCAGAGTACGTTGCCTTTCAGAGCGTGTCCGATGGTTGAAGACAGGGCCGTTAGGACGATCGTTCCAAGGCTGGTTTGAATTGCGGTTTTAATCGTCTCGTTGAGTAGCAGAATTTGTAGGGGCACCATGATCACCCCACCGCCGATGCCAAATAGCCCGGCCATGAACCCGGAAATACCACCAGTAAAGATTCGCGCTGCTATCGGATTCCAGGTCGCTGATGCTTCAGACGATGCGATCGCGTTTGTCGTCCCCGAGACCTCTCGGCACTCGGTATGCGAGGCAGCTTGACTGGCTCTGAGTGCTTGCCGCGTCACGTGCTTGCGCCACTCGACCAGGTACACGTTCATTAGCAGCAGCAGCCCGAAAGCAACGAGCAACACGCGAGCGGGCAACTCGTCGGCCAGAAGCACGCCAAATTGAGCGGTGAGTAACGCAGGCAATCCAAGGAAAAACACGCTCTGGAAACTGAGTAAGCCCATCCGCCAGTTCTGAATGCTGCCGGACAAGGAGGTGACGATAATCGCCAGGCTACTCGTTGCCACAGCCTCCACTGGCCGTGCGCCCAAGGCTACCAAGATCGGGACGAGCACCGTACCGCCGCCGATGCCGAGAAACCCAGCCAGCACGCCTGTAAACAGTCCGACGATAGCTAGCGCGAGACTATCGAGGATGGTCATAAGGCGATTGCCCCCGGTAGCAGCGATTTCGACAGCAGGCCGTGAACGCCTTTACGTGGAGCATTCACCACCTGCGTGATGTGGAAGTTCACAGCTAAACTGCAGAATACGTAAGCCTCTTCCGCATCCAAGCTCAAGTATTGCTCCAGGAACGCGATCGCTTGCTCCAGTGCTGCTTGCAGTGCGCGATCGAGCGTCTCGGCGAAGCCCATGAAGATGAAATGGGTCGGCGTTTCCGCTAGCGGTCGCGTCAACGAGAGGTCCTTGCGAAGGACGAGCACGACGCGACCGTTCATTGCTGTTTCGATCGCCGTGACATCGACCTCGCCGTCGCCTTGGGCGGCATGTCCGTCGCCGATGGAAAACAGCGCGCCCGGCACTTGTACGGGCAAGAACAAGCGCGCACCCGGTTGCAAGTGCCGGTTGTCGATGTTACCGCCGTAGTTGCCGGGGGGAACCGAGCTGTTGCCTACCTCCTGGGTGGCAACGCCCAGGATTCCGAAGAATGGTTGCAGCGGAATGAGGATGCCGCTTTGTCGGGGAAACTCAGCAACATTGGCGTCGAGATCCAGCTCGATGAAGCGCAGCGCGGGTGCAGAAAAGCGATCGGGAAGCGCTCCCCAACCCGGGCGAATAACGTTGAAGCCCATCGACAAGCGCGGCCAGATTGCCTCCAAGCGAACTTCTAATACATCGCCTGGTTTGGCATCGCGCACAAAAATCGGTCCTGTCAGCAAGTGCGGTCCCTGACCGACGCGGCGATCGGCAGGTAAATTGTGGCGAATCTCTAACAGTTCTGGTGGCGCAAATGCAGCGGGGGCGCGATCGCAAACAGTAAAGCCGGTGAAGGTTTCGACCTCGATGCGATCGCCAGAATCGATGGTTAATGCGGGCACTAACTGCGCGGAAAATCCACCGAGATGCACGGTTTGGCACGTAGCTTTCAGGAGGCGATCGACCATAGCAGCAAGCAATCAAAACAATGCAATAAATGGTCTAACCGTTTCTTCAGGTTTAGCGAGGGTTGCTGCAACAAGACTTTCCGAGGATAACACCAAGGCGATCGCCGCCTGCCCCGTGCTTACTGCTGAGACAATCATATTGGGAGAGTATTCGACTCTAGATTGCGAAATGTTTACAACTCCTTTTGCGTTTTGCAAAAGTAACTTTACAAACTTTTGCGAAATTGCCTTTACAAAAATTGCTTCCGTTCATAGTATTGGGGGGGTCAGAAAGTTGCAGTTTCTTATTCAACCACTACGCTGATGAAACGCCGACAATTCATTACTAGTGCCGCCGTTGGTGCTGCTGGAAGCGCCGCGATCGCGGCATGCAGTCAGAGCAAGACCGATAGCAATGGAGAGTCGTCGGCTCCGGCCGTGCAAGTGGACGATCGTAAAAGCGTTCGCTGGCGTATGGCCTCGAGTTACACGCCCGCTCTCGATACAATCTATGGCGGGAGCGAGTTTTTCATCGAGCGAGTGAAGGAACTCACGGACGGCAAGTTCGAAATTTCCCTTTCGGCTTCAGGCGAAATCGTTCCTGGCTTGGAAGTTCTCGATGCCGTGCAACAGGGCACCGTCCAGTCCGGACATACCAACTCCTATTACTATCGCGGCAAGAACGAAGCCCTGGCATTTGACACGGCAGTCCCCTTTGGTTTGAACTATCGACAACAAACGGCGTGGATGTACGAAGGTGGCGGTCTCGATCTCGTCCACGAACTGCTTTCAGACTTCAACATTATCAGCTTTCCTGGCGGCAACTCCGGAACGCAAATGGGGGGTTGGTGGAATAAGAAGATCGACACGCCGGCCGATCTTGAAGGCATCAATATGCGGATTCCGGGGCTGGGTGGCGTAGTGATGGAACGCCTCGGCGTTAACGTCCAAAACATTGCTGGCGGGGAGATTTTTCAGGCTCTGCAGCTGGGGACGATCGATGCTGCCGAGTACGTCGGTCCCTATGATGATGAGAAGCTCGGGCTCTATAAGGCTGCCAACATTTATTACTATCCGGGTTGGTGGGAACCGGGCACCCAGTATTCGTTTTACTTCAACCTTGACGCGTGGAATGACTTGCCACCGTCTTACCAATCGGCCCTCCGTACCGCTGCGGCTGAAGCCCATGCAAATATCATGGCGCGCTATGACACCCTAAATCCGGGTGCGTTGAAGAGTCTCCTCGACCAAGGCGTAGAACTCGTACGTTTCTCGGATGAAATCATGGCCTCGGCACAGGATATTGCCTTTGAATTGAATGAGGAACTAGCCGCGGGGGATGCCAGCTACAAGAAAATCTACGATGCGTGGCAGCAGTTCCAGTCGAACTCAAATCGCTGGTTTTCAACTGCGGAGTTAGGGTACACGGACTTCTCGTTCCGGTCGAGTTAATGGTTTGGCGAGCGCGTGCCGATGCAGACTAAGCGGTGTTTGGGGGTGTTGGTGGGTGATTGTTTCCGTTCGCCTGCCGCGTGTCAAACTTGTACGATGGGATTGGCCGGTGCGAAGGGGATCGCCTCGTGCGGCAAAAGAGTTGTAAAAGCGACGCGCGACTCGAAGTTCCTGCCGTGACTACCCTTTACTGACTTCAACACCGATGAAACGCCGGCGATTAATAGCCGATGCAGCTGTAGGTGCTGCCGGGACGGTCGCGATTGCAGCCTGCACTCGGGGCAACTCGGGTGGAGGCTCGTCAGCACCTGCCATGGAAGTCGACGATCGCAAGAACGTTCGCTGGCGGATGGCTTCAAGTTATACGCCTGCCATTGACGTGCTGTACGGAGGCAGCGAGCGGTTTGCCGAGCGCGTGAGAGAACTGACTGACGGGCGGTTCGAGATCGCGATCTCGGCTTCGGGTGAAATCGTTCCCGGCTTGGAAATCCTCGATGCCGTGCAGCAAGGCACCGTTCAGTCCGGTCACACAGCTTCTTATTTCTATCGCGGTAAGAATGAAGCGCTTGCCTTTGACACGGCCGTGCCGTTTGGGTTGAATTATCGCCAACAAACGGCTTGGATGTATGAGGGTGGCGGACTCGACCTCATCCACTCAGTGCTTGCAGACTTCAACATCATCAGCTTTCCTGGTGGCAATACGGGAACGCAAATGGGCGGTTGGTGGAAAGAGAGGAACCGAACACCGGCAGACCTAAATGGCAAGAACATGCGAATTCCAGGGTTGGGTGGGGTGGTAATGGAGCGCCTCGGTGTCAACGTTCAAACTCTAGCGGCTGGAGAGATTTTGCAGGCACTTCAGCTTGGGGCGATCGATGCTGCCGAGTTTGCCGGTCCATACGATGACGAGAAACTCGGACTGTATAAAGTTGCGAACCTTTATTACTATCCGGGTTGGTGGGAGCCAAGCGGGCAAGCTTCGTTCTATTTCAACCTCAATGCGTGGAACGAACTGCCGTCATCCTATCGGCTTGCCTTACAAACAGCCGCCGCCGAAGCCCACACGCACATCATGGCTAGCTATGACGCACGCAATCCCGAAGCGCTTCAACGATTAGTCGATCGGGGGGTGGAGCTCGTGCGTTTCTCGGATGAAATCATGACCTCAGCTCGGCAGATAGCCTTCGATCTATATGAGGAAATTGCGGCGAAAGATAAGAGTTATCAGAAAGTCTACCAGGCCTGGCAGCAGTTCCGATCGAACTCGAATCGCTGGTTCTCGACCTCGGAACTGAGTTACACGGATTTTTCGGTCGCAGGTGGTCCTACACAGTGAGAGTGACGCAGGGGCGTAACTTCACTCAGCCCGCCCCTCACCCATCACGAACATTACACTTCAGGACTACCGGCATCAATGGTCTTGTGGGTTGGGTTCCGGACAAACCGTAGCCACGTTGCGTAGCCAAACTGCCCAGAGAAAAAGCGTTTTTTGCCCGTGTGAAATGACCGTTCTTGACCGTGTTTTGAGCGAGGCTGGTTAGGAGATTGAGGTATGGAGAGAAAAGGATGACTTCAGAGACTCCCCCACAACTCTATCAATACTGCCTGGGTTCTATGAACAACTAATAGCTGGTTAGAACAAGTACTTTCTCTTTGTTCTGGCAGAGATTTAAACGAGCCCTGGCCTTTTGAAAGGATATTGACCGCGTTGTCTTGCTTCCACTGCGTTCAAATCCAAACCGCAACTTCTTCCCACCCCGCTCCCTGACGAACGATTTCTGGTTCGCCGGTCGTTAGATCGATGATGGTGGAGGTGAGTGCGCCCGGTTCGGTACCGTCGTCGACAATCAAATCGACGTGCTTGTCAAGGCGATCGAAGAGCACGGCTTTCTCAGTGCCCATGGCAGGTAGCTCGCTGGGCTCTTCAGGTTCCTCTGGCGGTAAATAAGCCGAGGTAGATACGATCGGGTTGCCAAGTGCCGCAATCAGGGCGCGACAAACAACGCGATCGGGCACGCGCAGTCCAGTAGTTTTGCGTTTGGGGTTAAGTACCAAGCGCGGCACAAGCTTTGTGGCAGGGAGCAAAAAGGTATAAGGACCCGGAATCAGGCGTTTCATGAATCGGTAGGCCGAGTCGTCGACGCGAGCATATTGCGCCACGTCCGAGAGGGATTCACACAAGAACGTGAGCGGCTTGTCGTTGGCAAGCTGTTTAAGTTGACGCACCCGCGTGACAGCGCTTTTCGCATTGAGGTCGCAGCCGATCGCGTACACCGTGTCGCTGGGATATAACATCACTGCTCCCCGTCGGAGTGCACTAGCGATTTCGTCCAGCGATCGCATTTGGGGATTCTGGGGATGCACGGTGTAGATTGCAGCCATCGGACGTGCCTCCTGCAGGCGTGAAGTATTGAAGCTTGCGGGCGCGATCGTCCGTCAGCATCGGCCGGCTTGGGTATGCAATCGCGTTCGTTTTAGCATAGAGGCTCCAACCCATCGCCTGTGTGTCATGGCAACAATTGCTTACCTAGACTGTCCGACTGGAATTGCTGGAGACATGTGCTTGGGCGCGCTCGTCGATGCTGGCGTGCCGTTGGACTACTTGCGCGATCGTCTAAGCACGCTCGGAATCGCTAACGAGTTTGCCTTGCGCGCCGAGACCGTCACGAGAGGCAGCCAACAAGCGAAGAAAGTCCACGTAGACTGCGCGCGCGACCTTGCCAACTCCGATTGTTCGCACCTCCATCACCATCAGGCACCCACCCGCCATCTACCCGAGATCGAGCAGCTCATTCAAAAGGCCGAGCTGCCCCCACGCGCGGCAATGTGGAGTCTGGAGGTGTTTCGCAAACTGGCACTTGCCGAGGGAGCCGTTCACGGCGTTCCACCCGAGCGGGTCCACTTCCACGAAGTTGGTGCCGTAGACGCGATCGTCGATATCGTGGGTACTTGTTTGGGGTTGGATTGGCTGGATCTCGACGCGCTGTTCTGCTCGCCGCTGCCAACCGGCGGCGGCACCGTCAAATCCGCCCACGGACGGATGACGGTCCCCGTGCCTGCCGTATTGAAACTCTGGGAACAGCGTCAGGTGCCGGTGTACGGTAACGGCATCGATCGCGAACTCGTCACCCCCACCGGAGCGGCAATTGTCACTGCTCTTGTCCGTGAATTTGGACCGCTGCCGCCCCTGCGAGTGCGTTACGTGGGCTTGGGGGCTGGAACTGCAGAGCTATCGCTGCCAAATGTCCTGCGGTTGTGGGTAGGAACTAATGATGAGGACGAGGGCTCGATCGCGCTCGAAACCGTTGCCGTGTTGGAAACGCAAATTGACGACCTCAGTCCGCAGGCGATCGCCTATGCCTGCGAGCAGTTGCTGACTGCAGGTGCATTGGATGTCTTCGCACAAGCAGTGACGATGAAGAAGTCGCGTCCGGGCGTCTTATTGACGGTTATCTGCCTACCCGCTCTCGTCGAGAAGTGTGAGTTTATTCTTTACCGCGAAACCACAACCCTCGGGATTCGCCGCCGCATACAACAGCGTTCGTGCCTTGCCCGCGAGCTAAAAAAAATAACCACGCCTCTCGGACCCGTTCGCGTTAAGGTTGCCCACATGGGTAAGGATATTGCTAATGTCCAACCGGAATATGATGACTGCGCCCGGCTGGCACGGGAGCACGACTGCCCTTGGAATGAGGTCCATCAGTTGGCAATCGCCGCTTGGACTCGACATGCTGAGTGGGTTCCCGATTGAGGCTCCGACACAGACGCGGGTGTTGAGAGCTGACGCGATCGCAGACCGGGATGGGGATATTTTTCAGTTGAGGTGGAGGCGTTGCACACTCAAGAGATGATTGACCTTGGAATTGGCACGGTCCGGTAACGCACATAATGCACCAGGAGCCTGACCGATAGCGTCAGCATCTCTTCAGAGTTGGAATAGCAAAGAGTCTTGCGCTGCAGTCTGTCTAGG
>NZ_ASSJ01000023.1 GCF_000473895.1 Rubidibacter lacunae KORDI 51-2
CGCGGGGCTTCCTGTCTAAAAGCTAAAGCGACAGCCACCGCAAGACTGCCGGCGATCGCTTCTTAACCCGCGCACGTAACTGCAGGCGCGTCTGTTACCGAAACATTCCGATTGCTCAATTGGGAAAATGTTCGCTGCGGGTTCGCGCCAAGAATTCTCGGACGGATTCATTAGCACGGCGCGGTCGTTCGTACTGGATCCGATCGTCGCAATGAGGCATGTGGCGGATTGCCTAATTGCGGACGCAGACATCTAAACCTTCCGTCAGTTCTTTCTTGAGTGCGGAATCGTCCCTACCCCTTACCAATAAAAACCGTTCGTCCAACTGACTCCAGTCCTATTGGCCCGCCCTCTGCCACAACTGCCTTTTAGCGAGCAACTATAGTAGTTCAGCATCCCCCTCAGTACTCTAGGTTTCCCTGCTTTATAGGTGTTTAGGTCGTCGGCACGGCCGTCGTGCCGACGAAGCCTGCCCGATCGCATCGCAGTCGTTCTAACTAATGCAGCAACCATTCCGGCAGCCACAGTAACTGAAACGGGAAGATTTACCAGCTACTCAAAAGCTGCGACAGCGATCGTAGTTCGGCGGCAAACCTACTGGGTCGGTGAATTTATATAGGAACCACTCTGCGGAAGTGGAGGCAAACACCGGAATATATTGTCGCCAAGAATACCAAAACTCAGGGAACCCATGCAAAACAGTATAAGCGGTCCGATGTATTGCTCGACCAAGCTTAATCCTACGCCCCCAGGGGCAACTCACCCGTGCGTACCTTCTGTTAAATCCGACACGTTACTTGCTCATCACGGACATAGACAGGCGATCGCTCTCGGAGTTAAGATAACTTAACACTCTGTAATCTTGAGGAAGTTCCAATGACCGGATTCATCCGCCGCCTGTTTGGCTCCAAACCCAAAGACAACGCGCAACCGCCTCAACAGTTCGTCCAGCGAGGCGAATATTTCCTCGACCCTAACGAGGCTAAAACCTATGGCAATTACGAATACATGAAAAAGTCCTTTGCCATTCGTCACACTTTCCCAAAAACCAAGTCGCGTGAGGCACTCGAGACAGTGGTTGAGGTTTCGAGTGACAAGATGGTCAAGCGCAACTTGTCCGGCGGGTCGCAAGCTGCAGCGAAGCCCGAGTCCAAGCTGGATTCCCGCCCGATTTCGCAACCCGCACCGCGCCGCCGCAGCTCGGATACGGGGATGGACATTTTCCGCAATATGGCACGAGATATTAAGAAGTAGCCGGTCACTCCTTGCCATCTTTGCAGGGGCCGCCTCGTAGACTGCCAGTCGCTATGTTTGAACGGCCGGCAAGCCCGCCGGCCGGGCTATTCTGTCGACAGTAGAACGAGGAATTTAATTGTGGTGCAAGAGCGCGATCGCGAGCACATGGCCCCAACTCAGTACTACCGCTGGCAAGAGTACGGTTGCGCCTACTCGGTGCATTCTGAGTCTCCCCAGGACATTGCTGCACCGCCGGTCGTGCTCGTTCACCCAATCGGCGTCGGGCTGTCCCGGCAATTTTGGCAGCGCTTCTGCATGGCGTGGGGGCAATCTGCCGAGACATCCCCCCCTGTACGCACCCGACCTCCTGGGGTGCGGGGAAAGCGACCTGCCTCAAGTTGCCTACTACCCGGAGGACTGGGCCGAGCAGCTGGCGTCGTTTCTCGAGCAAGTGGTGGAGCGCCCCGCCGTCGCAGTCGTGCAAGGGGCATCCCTGGCGATCGCCCTCGAGTTGGTGGCTCGCTATCCCGAGCGCCTTTGCGGTCTTGTTTTGGGCGGTCCGCCGGCGTGGTCGCTAACCACTCAATCGGCCGCCGAGTGGCAACAGCGTCTGGTGTGGAACGTGCTGGCATCGCCACTTGGGAACGGGTTCTATCGCTGGGCCCGCCGCCGCGAGTTTTTGCGCTCGTTTTCCCAACGGCAATTGTTTGGGCAGTCAGAGGCCGTTGATGCCGAGTGGCTGGACGAATTACAACGCGGCGCAGATGACCCGGCAACCCGTCACGCCGTGTTCGCCTTTTTAGCCGGCTTCTGGCGCCGGGATTACGGTACAACGATCGCCGCCATTCAGCAGCCAACGCTTGTGGTCATGGGCGATCGCGCCTCCAGCATCTCCCGGACGAATGTGACAGAAACGCCCGAGCAGCGGCTTCAGGCTTACTGCAAGTGCCTGCCGAACGGGCGCGGCGTTGTCATTCCCGGTCGTAACGTTTTGCCGTACGAAAGTACGGCGGAGTTCGTTCGGGTCACTGCCGAATTCGCTCGCCAATTGACGGCGGGTGGCTGAGCCAGGTCCATTGGTCGAGACGCAAGCCCCCAGATCGACCCCGGCAACCGAGATTAGAAGCGACCGATGATATTTCATCACACGTTGTTTGGAGCGATCGGGCAACCTACGACGATCGCGAGAGTTGCCGCACCGGCAATGGCTCTGGGCGGCCTGTAGCCCTCGCGAACGCACCCCCTCCTGATTCTCGCTGCAGAATGATTCTGGAGATGGCGGATTTTTCCTCTACAACTATCGAGGTTAGTGAGTCGTGCTCGATTAGCGTGTCGTGCTCTATTTCTGTCTTCAAGACTCATATCCGGTTGCAACTTGGGGCAGTCCTGCCCAGTAAGAGTGGCGCAGGGGCGGAACCACACTTTGCCTTGCTCCCAACTCAGCGCGAGCATCACACTTCAGGCTCCCCCCAGATAGTGGACGCCAATAATGACCATTATTTGTCGGTACTCCATCGACTGCTGACTTTAGTGTTTGCTGCAGTCAGTTCGCTAGTCTTTCGTTTCCATCCAGTTCGGTCCGGCGTGAGCCTCGACGACTAGCGGCACATCGAGGGCGATCGCCTCTTCCATCGTCCGGGCGATTTCCCCTTGCAGTTCGCCCCATTCCAACTCCGGCACCTCTAAGACAAGTTCGTCGTGGACTTGCAGTAGCAACCGTGCTTGATAGGCTCGCAACTGCTCGTGCAGGTTCACCATCGCCACTTTGATGATGTCCGCACTCGAGCCTTGTATCGGTGCATTGGCAGCGGCACGGAGAGATTCTGCATCATTCCGTCCGAGGCGCAGCGAAGCCAAGTCGATCTCGCTCGGATCGGTGCCCCGGAGATTCTGCAGCCGCGAACTTTCGAAGGTGAAGTAGCGCCGGCGATGCAAGATCGTTTCTACGTAGCCGCGTGCAATCGCCGCCCGTTTCTGGTCGTCTAGGTACTGGAACACGCGCGGATAGCGGCTGCGGTAGCGATCGATGAATTCTTTCCCTTGCGCGTTGCTGACTCCAGCCTCGCGGGCAAAACGCTGCGCGCCCATGCCGTAGATGATCCCGAAGTTAATCGTTTTCCCCAGGCGGCGTTCGTCCGGCGTAACCTCCTCTTTCTCGAAAATCAACTGGGCGGTGACAGCGTGGACGTCGCGCCGATCGCGGTAGGCCTCAAGGAGTACGGGTTCCTGGCTGAGATGCGCCAGGATGCGCAACTCGATTTGAGAGTAGTCGGCAGCGACGAGCAACCAACCCGGTTCGGGGACGAACGCTTTGCGAATCTGACGTGAAAAGCTCGTGCGAATCGGTATGTTCTGTAAGTTGGGATTTGATGAAGATAGCCGGCCCGTGCTGGTAACGGCTTGGTTGAAGTCCGTGTAAATGCGCTGGGTTTCAGGGTCGGCCAGTTCGGGAAGCGCGTCAACGTAGGTCGACTTTAACTTCGAGAGCGTACGGTACTCCAACATCGCGTCGATCGCGGGGTGGTCGCCCCGCAGCTTTTCGAGGGTGGCGTGATCGGTGGAATAACCTGTTTTGGTTTTGCGCGACTTGCGGCGATCGAGGTTAAGGCGCTCGAAGAGCACTTCGCTGAGTTGCTTGGGCGAGTTGAGGTTGAATTCCGTGCCGGCAGCTGCATAGGTTTTCTGTTCGATCGCCTGTAGTTTCCCTTCCAGGTCTTGAGACAACTCGCCCAGGTAAGCCGTATCGATGCAAACGCCCGAAGACTCCATATCCGACAGTACGGGTTCGAGAGGCAATTCGACGGTTTCGAACAGCGTTTTGAGTTGGGGAGCCGCAGCGAGTTCCGCTCGCAGTGGGGCGACTACGCGGAAGGTCGTGTAGGCATCAGTGCCGCAATAGACGGCAACCTTAGGGATGTCAAGACAGGCGATCGACTTGCCGCGCGGGATGCCCAGATCTTTGAACGACTGTGTCTCGACCTCCGGACAGTAACGCGCGCCGAGGTCGGTCAGGTTATTACTCGTACTGGCGTTGAGAACGTAGCTAGCCAGCATGGGATCGAAAACAACGCCGCGCAATTTCACGCCCTGGTGCCAAAACACGAGGCGATCGAACTTTGCGTTTTGCAAAACCTTCGGATATTTGGGATCTTCGAGAATCGATCGCAATCCTTCAAGCGCGCGATCGCGATTCAAGTTCTGCCCGATGTCGTGGGCGATCGGAATGTAAGCAACCTCATCGGGATTCTCGCCCCAGCAACAGCCGACGCCGACGAGGTTGGCGTGTCGCGGTTTGAGGTCGTCGGTTTCCGTATCCCAGGCAACGGGCTGAGTCGGGTCGGTAAACTGCTGCAATCGCGCGATGAGTGCGTCCAGTTTTGCGTCTGTATCGACGATCTGCGGAATGACCTGAAAGATTTCCTGTGCCTGAAACTCATCGGTTTCATCGGGCGTGAAAAACTCCATTGCCGCGTCACTGAAATTGTCTTCCGGATCGGAGCGCGATCGCTCTAGGGGTTGGTATTGACCGCTGAAGCGTTGTTGTAGGCGATCGATCTGCCGCAAGAACTGCCGCATCTCTAACTTTTCGAGCAGCGGCACGATCGCCTCAGTGTCGAAGCCCTGTAGTTTGCAATCCTCGAGGTCCAGTTCGAACGGCGCATCGAATTTAAGCTGAGCAAGATAACGCGAATGTTGAGCTTCCTCGCGTCCGGCTGCGAGTTTTTTCCCCGTCGCACCTTTGATTTCATCGAGGCGATCGTAAATTGCGTCCAGCGTTCCGTATTCAATCAGCAGTTTGACAGCAGTCTTTTCGCCGATGCCTTTGACGCCGGGGATATTATCCGACTTATCGCCGCAGAGAGCCTTGTAATCGACCACTTGCTCCGGCGTAATACCGAGCTTTGCCTTAACTTCGTTCGGACCGAATTCTGTCGTGCCGGATGCCGTACTCGCGCTGCGGTCGAAATACAGAACGCTGATGCCGGCCTCGGGATGCGCGAGCTGGAACAGGTCGCGATCGCCGCTCACGATCTTCACGCGCTGGCCTGAGGCACTGCCTTGTTTGGCAATTGTTGCCAGAACATCATCCGCTTCGTAGCCGGGCGAGGTCACGATCGGCAAATTCAACGCGGACAGCAACTCCTGTAGGTTCAGGATGTCGGGAATAAAGTCTTCCGGCGTCTCCGGGCGATCGGCTTTATAGGCGACGTCAGCTTCGTGGCGAAAGGTGGGCACATCAAGGTCAAAGGCAATGGCTAGCGAGTCGGGCTGCTGTTCTTCCATCACGTGCAGCAGCGCGCGCACGAATCCATAGCAAATACTAGTCGGAATGCCCGTGGACGTGCGCAGACCCCCTTCGCCACCGCGAGAATGAGCGAAGTAAGAGCGGAAGGCGAGCGAGTGCCCGTCGATCAACAAGAAAAGCGGCGAAGCACCAGGGTTGGAACTACCGCGCGCTGAGGAAGTTGATGGAAATGTAGACTGTATCATAGTACAAAAGTATTATACAGGTTTCTCTCTAAATGGCAAGACCTCACCGACGAGGTCGGCCGTGTAGGACGATTCTAGGGCGTCTCCCGAGTAGGCGCAGGCACATTCTTCGACCCATTCGCAGGCACTGCATTTATCCGGGAGTACGGCATTGCTCTGGCGGGCTAATCTAGGGGAGACTGACGTTGCAGTTACCCATTCCTGCTAGGGTCTCCAATTGCAACTGTTCGCTTGTGACGGGACCTCGTGGCGGATCGCGTTTCACCATCAGCTGGTTCCTTCGCAACCGTTTCTGCTCTCCCTCGCGCTTCCTACTCGTGTTCGATTGGCTTTCCCGACGCACCCGTCAGTCTGCTCTACGCGATCGCCTACAGCGGGACCCGCTAAGCCGTCTCGACTCTGCCGAAGAAGTGGCCGTCGCGGCCGAACTCGGCATCGCGATCGAGGTCAACCGTGCCAGCGTCGATGATTGGCTGCGCCTGCCGGGAATTTCCATCCACCAAGCACGCGCGATCGCCGATCTGACTCGGGCGGGCGTACACTTCCTGTGCCTGGAGGATATCGCAGCTGCCCTCAATGTGCCGAGCGATCGCTTGCAACCGCTGCGTCCGGTGTTGCGCTTCAGCTACTTCGATCCCGAAGAAACCGAACGCCAGCTCGATCCCAACCTTGCTACGGTCGAGCAGCTTGCCCGTATACCTTTACTGGATGCAGAACTGGCAGCTCGACTGGTCGGCGAACGCGATCGGCGCGGACCTTACCGCTCGCTCGCGGATTTACACCAGCGTTTGGATCTGAACGGCCAGCTAACCGCTCAACTGCTACATTATCTGAAGTTTTAGGGTGGATCGCCTTGAAGGCGGCGAACTTGTTGGTAGCGCGGCGATCGCTCTGGCTGGATAGCCTTCACGCTTGAGCAGCACGGGATCGATCGGAGTCGGCAATTGCAACCTGCTTCTGCTACTCTGGGAAATCCGGGCGATTAGCACAGTGGTAGCGCACTTCCTTCACACGGAAGGGGTCACTGGTTCAAATCCAGTATCGCCCACTCAATATTTCCAAGCAGCATTTGGCAACAATCCAGGTGCAGTTTCGGCTTGTGTAAACTCACAAGACATAGAACATATATTGAGCGTCTTCGGTCCCCTTGCTCTGAGTCGAACTAAGGGGCATATTAGGGGCAATGACTTGGTTAGGGACAAACAAGATCGCACGGGCGATCGCCAAGCACAAGCAAGTAGGAGCTATTTCAAAATTCGCTGAGGTGCAACCAGAGGGAGCAGGCGACTGATGCTTAGGGCAACCACACCATGGCACGACGATCCCACCAAGAGCAAGCAGAACGAATTCGCGGCGGGGTTAGCAGCAGCAGACCACAAAGCGGCATCGGCGCATGCGCGGCAGCTCGATACTCTCTACAAGTGCTGTGTGTCTCACCTGAAATTGTGTTTCCCTGGGAGGAGGTGGACCAGCTGCTCAAGCGCAGGCCCACCCAGTTAGGCATCACCATCGCCGACTGGGTGGCGGCTCACAGGCGCAGCTTTTAGCAGCGCAATCCCTTTACGCCGGACTAGCACCGGAACTACAAACAGGCTTATGATTGCTCGGTCTAGGCTAGGATTCCAGCGCGAATCTCAGTCGTTATTTGCAAGGTATTGGTCTAGGCTCAGGTTGACTCACTGAACCTCACTCAAGCCTCTACCATACTTGTATACGCCCCGATAAGGGGGGGGTTGCTTTTTTGCGAAAAAATCGGTGATTCAACAAAGGGTTCTGTTTTTCTCGTTGGGGAAACAGTGTAAGCACTGAGGCGATTACTGTGGGCTAATCGCTCGATATGGCTCGCCATAGGCAGCACCTTTCAGTGGTTCGAATCCGTCTTGACCCTGGAATACAAATCGCGAAAAATAGTTTTGCCGTCGAACTCGAACCCAAAGCAAAGGAAGGGAGAGTCTGGACAACTTCCAGTTTTTGAAGTAATGATGCTAGGTCATTTAAGGCTTGAATTGTTCGAACCAGCTCCTCAACTGCTATACTAAATTGCTTCAAGCCACGACCAAATCGTAGAAAATATTACCGGGGTAAAAATGGATCTTATCGACCGAATCAAGGATCTCCGCTCAAGAAACGTAAAGCAACTCGAGCACATCCGAACGGAAGAGGCGACAAAAAATGCACTCGTCATGCCCTTTATTAGCGCACTTGGGTATGATGTTTTCGACCCGACAGAGGTAATCCCTGAGTTCACTTCAGATATAGGGACCAAGAAGGGTGAGAAAGTAGACTATGCGATTAAGAAAGATGACAATATTATTGTTCTGATTGAGTGTAAGTGGTCAGGTTCAAATCTTCGCCAGGAGCATGCGTCACAATTGTATCGATATTTTTCTGCTACCGAGGCGCGATTTGCAATCCTCACAAATGGTATCGAATATGAATTTTATTCTGATATTGACGAGACTAACAAGATGGACGCAAGGCCATTTTTCACCTTCAATGTACTTGCTTTCCAAGATCATCAAGTAAAAGAAGTGACATCCTCCCGACGCTGATGCT